>CANFED010000169.1 GCA_947445995.1 Oxalobacteraceae bacterium
ACCCCAGCAAGCCGCCAAACCCAAAGCGCGCCACCATCTCCAACGGCGCACCGCTTCCGTCTTCCCGAAAAATCGCAATCCCGTCAATGACCAGCGACACCGCCATCGCCTGCGCAAATGCGGCGCGGGCATCCTCCGTCATGGCTTGCACGACGGCAGGCTCCACGTTCGTCAGGTTGTCACTCAACGTCATGTGAAAACGGAATTCCTCTTCGGTGTACGGATAGCCCCACCGCTGCAGCAACATCTGCTGACGCGCGGTCAGTGGCGCGCGACCCCTGCGCGCCAGCTCGGCGGTGGTCGTTGCTGCGCGCAGTGCCTCGAAATGCCGCACGCAATCCTGTGCCAGCGCGCTGATCTGCGGCACCGGGCCGTCCGCCTGCAGCGCCAGAAAATTCCCCAGTAATCGTACCGCCGGCAGTGGCACTACCAGCGCCGTCTGATGCGAGGCAAAGACGCTGGCGCAGTCCAGTAGCCGGGTTTCGTCGCAGCCATCGGCCAGCCGGAACGGCGCTTTCAGCGTCGCATGAAAGCCATAGCGCCGTGCACTCTCGCGTAATGGCGTCGTTGCATCAAGGCCGCTGATGCGCTGCTCCGGATCGCGCCCCAGCCAGCGGCAACCGGCCTGCCACCAAGGTGAGTCGCTTGCGGGAGCAAAATAAACGGCATAGCGGATGCGGTTACCAAAAATGAAAGTGGACATCGTAACCAGTCAAAAAAAATGAATCGGTTCGTGATCCTAGCCGAAGAAATCCACCGCGATCATGCTACCGTCCATGCGTTCTTCACAATTTCACCACCCATGACTCTGATCCGCAATGCCATCCTGATCACCGCGACGCAACAAGTTCCGGGCGCACTCGCGTTCAGTGGTCAGCACATCACCGCGCTGCAACCTGGCAGCAACGGCCACGAAGGACACGACTGGCACGGCGATTTACTGCTGCCCGGCCTGGTCGAGCTGCATACTGACAACCTCGAAAAGCACCTGATGCCGCGGCCGAAAGTCGCCTGGCCAGTGATTCCCGCGATCATCGCGCACGACGCCCAGATCGCCGCTGCCGGGATTACCACCGTACTCGATGCGATCGCCGTCGGCGACATTGATCCCGACAGCATGCGCATGCAAACGCTGGTCAGTTGCATCACCGGTCTGCACCAGGCGCAACAGGCTGGCATCCTGCGGGCCGACCATTTTTTGCATCTGCGACTGGAGCTGGCATCGCAAGACTTGCTGGAACTGTTCGATCCATTGGTCGACGATCCGCTGCTGAGAATGGTCTCGCTGATGGACCACACGCCGGGTCAGCGCCAGTGGAGCGACTTCGACCATTACCGCACGTTCATCACTGGCAAGCGCGGCTGGAGTGACGAGAAAGTCACCGAGATGCTCGATGGCATGCTTGAACGCCAGGTCCGTTATGCCGATGTCAACCGTCGCGCCGTTGTCGCGCGCTGTCGTGCCCGACCTGTCCCGGTGCCGCTCGCCTCGCATGACGACACCACACCGGAGCACGTGACCGAGGGACATGACGACGGCGTGACGATGTCGGAATTCCCCACCACGCTGGTGGCTGCCCGCGCTGCGCGTGCGCATGGTCTGGGCATCATCATGGGTGCGCCAAACCGGGTGCGCGGCGGCTCCCATTCGGGCAACATCGCCGCCGCCGAGCTGGCACAGGCCGGTTTGCTCGATGTACTGTCATCGGATTACGTCCCTGCAAGCTTGTTGCATGCCGCGTTTTTATTGCAAAAAGACGGCCTGAGCCTGCCGCAAGCCATCGCAACGGTATCGCGCAATGCCGCACGGCTGGTGGGTCTGGATGATCGTGGCGAAATTGCCGCCGGGTTGCGCGCTGACTTCCTGCGGGTGCGGGTGGTGGAGGGTATTCCGGTGGTGTTGGAAACGTGGAAGGCGGGAGAGCGGATTGCGTGAGGTCGGTTTCTTCGCGAGATTCCATTTCCTAACCAGTTGATATTATTCATGTTTCGGTACATTTTTAAAAAACTCAAAAATATACCGAAAGCCAGTCCATGTCAGAACGAACTGCCGATGTCATGCGTCAATATATCGACGCAGTGTCTGTTTTCGAAGCGCATGAAGAGGCGCTCGTCGAAGCGGAGCAAGTGCGTGGTGGCATGTATTGGCACAAGGGTTCGACTGCCTCACCTGACGAAAGCTATCTGGTAAGAACGAGTGCATCTGGCAGTGAAAAAAGTCTTGGCCGGCGAACTCCGGAAACCGAGGCGATGTATGACAAATTCCTGCAGCGAAAAGAAATGGCGCAGCAACGACTGGCCGGTTTGGCGGCATCACTTGCTCGACACAAGAGAATGAACCGCGCATTGCGCGTCGGACGCGTCAACCCGCTGATCGTCGACATCCTCAATCGTCTCTCCGCGACGCGTTTGAGCGAACATTTTCGCGTGGTGGGAACGCATGCACTGTATGCGTATGAATCGGCCGCAGGCATTACCTTTGCCGGTGACGCAGTCGCCACGCGGGACATTGATCTGCTGTGGGATGTGCGCAAGCGATTGGCCTTCGATACGGCATTGCGGCAAGTTGACAGCTCGATGTTGGGCGTGTTGCGCAAGGTTGATGCAACTTTCCGGATCAGGGATTCGCAGAAATATACTGCCGTCAATAAAGATGGCTTCGAGGTGGATATTCTTCGACGCAAGCAAGTTGCCGATAATCCCCATCCGATCAGACTGAGCGAGGACGAAGAGGATTTCTGGGTGGTGCAAGCGCCAAGAGCGCAGGAACTGATTGATGCACCCAGGTTTTCTGCGGTGATCGTGGCGACGAATGGTGCGATGGCTCGGATGAATACTCTGTCACCGATGGCATTTGTTCGCTTCAAAAAATGGATGAGCGTATTGCCAGAGAGGGACCCGCTCAAGCGCAGACGGGATGTGCTTCAGGCTAAGGTCGTCGAGGAAGCGGTGCAGGAATATCTGCCGCATTGGGCCAAAAACTGATGCATTAAAAATGCTGTTCCGATTTCCTCCAAAACTAGATGATTCAATCTAGCACGACCGTACTTTTTTAAGCCGTTTCCAGCCTATAATCGACCACCGTTTTTCCACCCCTATCCGTGAGGTCGTCATGGCATTGCCTGTCGCGTTGCAAAATCTGAGTCTGCCGGTCATCGGTTCGCCGTTATTCATCGCCAGTGGTCCGGCGCTCGTCACCGCGCAGTGCAAGGCCGGTATTGTCGGCTCGTTCCCTGCGCTTAATGCCCGCCCGGCCGCGCTGCTCGATACCTGGCTGACCGACATCAAGGCCGATCTCGCTGCCTACAAACTGGCCAATCCGCAGGCGCTGGTCGGCCCGGTTGCCGTCAACCAGATCGTCCACCAATCCAACGACCGCCTCGCGCATGACGTCGAGATGTGTGTCAAGCACCAGATTCCCATCATCATTTCGAGCCTGCGCGCCCCGCCCAAAGAAATGATGGATGCCATCCACAGCTACGGCGGCATCGTGCTGCATGACGTGATTTCAATTCGTCATGCGCACAAGGCGCTCGAAGCCGGTGTCGATGGCCTGATCCTGGTGGCAGCCGGTGCCGGCGGCCATGCCGGTGCCCTGTCACCGTTTGCGCTGGTCGGCGAAGTACGCAAGTTTTTCAGTGGTCCGATTGCCCTGTCCGGCTCGATCGCCACCGGCGACGCCGTGCTGGCGGCGCAAGCAATGGGAGCGGACTTTGCCTACATTGGTTCGCGCTGGCTCGCCACGAAAGAATCGAATGTCGATGACGCCTACCGCCAGGCCATCGTCGAATCCAGTGCAGCCGATATCGTCTACACCAATTTGTTCACCGGCGTGCACGGCAACTACCTGAAAAAGTCCATCGTTGCCGCCGGCCTCGATCCCGACAATCTGCCAGTCGCCGACAAGACCGCGATGAACTTCGGTTCCGGTAGCGCCAAGGCATGGCGCGATATCTGGGGTGCTGGTCAGGGTGTCGGCCTGATGGATGACGTGGTGACGGTCGCGGAGATGGTTGCGCGCTTGAAAGCCGAATACGATGCGGCACGGGCGCGCCTCAAGCTGTAACTTGATGCGGGGCTATTGACCCATACGTATCTTGCCAAAGTAGCCTCTTTGTTGCAGCATGGCGCTTCGACGAATTTCTCGCCAGCGCCATGCCTAGTCTGACTCCTGTTTGCTGTAATCCGTTAAGCGGCGGTATCGATGCTTGATCGACCGTCTCTTGCGCGCATTGCGCCGTTCGCGACCTATATTCTCTTCATTGCGATTGCTGATCTGCTTACCCGACTGGGATGGTCTGCGATGGAGCTGCGCTGGTTGTATCCGCTCAAAATTGCCCTGATCGTCGGCCTGCTCTGGTTCTGGCGGCGCGAGTATGTCGAACTGGCGTGGCCGCCCAGGGGCAATGTACGCAACTGGATCATCGCCATTGCGGTTGGCGTCGCCGTTTTCGTTGCATGGATCAATCTAGGCGCTGGCTGGATGATGGTCGCAGCACCCACTTCCGGCTACCAGCCGCTCGGACCCGATGGCCAGATGGAGTGGGGACTGATCGCCATCCGTCTCGCGGGGGCGGCGCTAGTCGTGCCGGTGATGGAAGAGCTGTTCTGGCGTTCCTTTCTGCTGCGCTGGCTGGTCAGGCCTGACTTCCTGCAGATCGATCCGGCATCGGTTGGCCTGAAAGCCTTTGCCATCGTCGCTGTGCTGTTTGCCGTCGAGCACAACCTGTGGCTGGCTGGACTTGTTGCCGGCGTCGCCTATAACTCACTGTATGTGCGCAGCCGCACACTCTGGTCTCCGATACTCGCGCATGGTGTGACTAACGGGATCTTGGGCGTGTGGGTGATAGCAAATGGGCGCTGGGACTATTGGTAATCGGTTTACTTAACTGAAAGCTGTTGTGGATCACAGCGTAAAATGCGCCGGGAACGAAAATATGTACCTCACACCTCCTTGCTAACAACGATGCCGCTCGCGACTGACCCGCCAAGCGGTGAAATTTTGGAAATCAATACTATGTTTCGTCTTTCATCGCCTGCCTTGATTCCCCTACCGTTGCTGGCTCCGCTGACGATGGCGGCTTGTGCGCTGTTTTGTGGGAGTGCGATGGCGGAGTCGGGGGATGTTTTCCAGCCTTATGTGGGCTTGTCTTATGCACACAACGATAATGTGTACGGACTGAGCAGCGTGGAGCAAGGAAGAGCCTTTGGCATCGACAGCCTTGCGGATACCTATCGTGTCATGTCTGCGGGCATCAACATCGACAAGCAAATCAGTCAGCAGCACCTGCTCGCCAGTTTTGGTCTGAGTCGCTCCACCTACGATCGGTTCACCCAGTTGAACAATGACGGCAAGAACGCGCGGGTTGCGCTGGAGTGGCAAATCGGGAGTCGGTTTACTGGCAATGTCGGTACCAGCTACGCGGAAGCACTGAGTCCTGACCGGGGCTTCGTGACGCAGGAGCGCAATTTGCGTACCCAGAAGCAGGTATTTTTGGATGGGGCTTGGCGCTTTCATCCTAGCTGGCAGTTGCGCGGCAAGATGACCCGCGACGAATTAGCCTATGCGCTAGAGTCACAGCGCGCTAACGATCGTAATGTCAACTCTGAAGAAATCGGCATCGATTACCTGAGTGCCAACAATAGCAGCATCGGAATACAGGCTGGGCATTCAACTGGGGCCTACAAGTTTCCCGAAGTCGTGGGTCAATTTAATCAGTTCAGAATCGGTAATGATTACTCCCAAAACGAATTCAAGGGGAAAATCGATTGGGTTGCCAGTGGCAAGACGCGCCTGCAGTTTTTGGGCGGATGGGTGCAGCGCAAGCATGCGGCATTTACTGATCGCGACTTCAGTGGACCCAATGCCCGCCTGATCGCCAACTATGCGCTCACCAGCAAGATTGCACTCACAGCAAATGTGTACCGTGAAATTGGCTCAGTTGACGATACGACCGCCAGCTTTACGCTCAACGACGGCGTGAGCCTCGCCTCAACCTGGGACGTGACGTCAAAAATTCAACTGTCAGCCAATGCCAGCACTGAAAAGCGAAAATATGACGGAACACCGTCACTGCCAACCTTGCAGACGTCCACTCGGTCGGACTCTTACCGCAACCTATCCGTCGGCGCGAATTACATCCCGACACGCAAGTGGACCATCAGTCTGAATGCATTCCACACCGAGCAATCGGCCAATTTCCAACAAGGAAATTTCACCAGCAATGGCGTGACCCTCAGCACCAATTTCGCCTTCTGAGGACGGCATACCGATGACCATCAACAATACTCCGTTAGTTTCCTTCTTCAAGCGGCTACTCGACCCGCTCATCATCCTCAGCTTGCTGTACGGACTGACGATGTTGCACGACGAAGTCTTCACAGGCTACTACCTGGTGCTTGCCATCATTGCTTTCTTTGTCTCTTCGTACGTCTACGAACAGATCGACCTGTATCGCACCTGGCGCAGCGGCCGCCTGCTGGCCTACGCACGCGGCATCCTGATCGGCTGGATCATCATCGTTGCGATGCTGCTGTTTATCGGTCGTATCACAGGACTGAGTTACCGCTTCTCCGAGCAAGTCATCCTGATCTGGTTTTCCGTCACGCCGCTGGCATTGCTGGCCAGCCACCTGACGCTGCGTCGTATCGCTTCGAACCTGCGCAATGACGGTGAGGTGCGTTCGGTCGTGATCGTCGGTGCCAATCCGCCCGGACTCAAGCTTGCCAGTCGTATCGCCGAATACCCGGACCTGTTCATGGCAGTGCATGGCTTTTTTGATGATCGTAGCGCACAGCGGCACGAAGGCAGCGACGAACTCAAGATGCTGGGAAAGATGGCCGACATTGCCGAGTACGTCAGGCTCCATGCCATCCAGATGATCTTCATCAGCCAACCGATGTCGGCCCAGCCGCGTATCCGCAAACTGATTGACGAACTGCAAGACACCACTGCCTCGATTTATTTTCTGCCGGATATTTACGTCTTCGACCTGATGCAGGCGCGTTTCGATAATGTTGGCGGCGTACCGGTCGTGGCCATTTGCGAGACCCCATTTACCGGATTTAACAGTGTCGTCAAGCGCGCCAGCGATGTCGTGCTGGCAACCCTGATCCAGTTGTTACTCACGCCGATCATGATTGGTATCGCCATCGCCATCAAGCTGACCTCGCCGGGGCCGGTGATTTTCAAGCAGCTGCGCTATGGTCTGAACGGTGAAGAAATCATCGTGTACAAATTCCGCTCGATGAAGATCCACGACACGGGCGCGGTCGTCGTCCAGGCCCAAAAAAATGACTCGCGCCTGACGCCCATCGGCGGCTTCCTGCGGCGCACCTCGCTGGACGAACTGCCCCAATTTATCAACGTCCTGCAAGGCCGGATGAGCATCGTCGGTCCGCGTCCGCACGCGGTCGCCCATAACGAGCTGTATCGCAAGCAGATCAAAGGTTACATGCTGCGCCACAAGGTCAAGCCCGGCATCACCGGCTGGGCGCAGGTCAACGGCATGCGCGGCGAAACCGACACCCTCGACAAGATGGAAGCCCGCATCGAGCTCGACCTCGACTACCTGCGCAGCTGGTCGCTGGCACTCGACTTCTGGATCATTTTCCGAACCATCAAAGTCGTCCTGAAACGCGATAACGCCTATTGAGTAGGGTGGGCACGGTCGTTTGTGCCCACGCGAGCACCCCACCTCCGCCTGCCAATTCAACCAACCACGTGCCAACCGCTTGCGCACAATCAGCATCCCCTTCGACACAACCAGAAAATCTTTCCAAAAAAATTTAACGAAACCAACAATTGTTGCAGCGCGTCAGCCCTCATTGCCTCAAATGTTATAAATTGTTAGATTGATATCTCGTAATTGACACTTGCAATATGCTTGTGTAAAGTCAAAACACATAAATTTCAAGCAGTTACAGCCAGCGAAATGCTGCACAACTCCACAGTTTCTAAATTAATGCATTGCAACAAAAATGGTTAAATCCTCAAGCCAACTCAAGACATGCGAGGCACCCTCGACAGTTGGCAGACAAGCAGCACCCTACAAAAGGCCTGCCAGATGAACAAATTTAAACTACTCGTTGCCGCGCTCATTCTTGGCATCGCGGCCAGCGCCAGTGCCAGCGTACCAATCATCAAAATCACCGCAACAGAAAGCGCCCCCCCCGATTCCTTCAGCCAAAAAGGTAAGTCAGAGTCCGCCGTCGACATTGCCTCCAAAAAAGCGGGAGCGGGTTCATTTAATGCCGTCTCCAGCGACTATTTGGCAGGTATGATCGGAACCAACTTTGCTGCGATTAAATCGACATACCGTCAAACAGTCGCCAACACCCCCTTGTTTCCGATCTCGGAAACCGCGATGCTGGCGTTACTTGTTTTAGCGTTCGTCGCGATCCAGTCGGTAGGCCGAAAATACAAATCCGGCTCCACCAAGTTGCAATAAGAAGAAGCAGTGAGAAGGCCGAGGCAGGGTAGATGGGAAAGGAACTTTTTAGTAGCGGAGCATGATTGAGCAGTGCGCATCTATATAATGGTTGCACTTTAAACAAAGTATTTTGACTTTCTACCGGGCTGAGCAGTCTTCAAACATGAATAAATCGAACATGGCGCGTAGCGCATTGG
>CANFED010000170.1 GCA_947445995.1 Oxalobacteraceae bacterium
ATTGAGTAAGCCACTCGCCGTGCCGCGCAAGCCGACGTTCGCATCGCCGTACGTCCGGATCGCATCCTGTGCCAGCAGCGAGATGTCAATGGTCGGCTGGAATCCATAGACAAAATGGTTGCCGCTGGCCTGCGCTGCAATGCCACAGGGGACACCGTATGCGCAACCATAAATATTCCCGCTGCCAGCCGTACCTGCCAGGCCGCCGCGCTGCTCGCCGGTCTGGGTCGCTGCAAAGATATTCCAGCGGCCGGACCCACCCGGTGTCAGCGTGGCATTGCCGTTGTTGATGAAGGTCTGTCCGGCCACCAGCGTGATATCACTGCCGAGCGTGGCGATCGACTGGTCCAGCAGCAGGTTTCGTCCTGCGCGCAGGACCACGTCATGCGCGATCACGCTGGAGGGACTGGCGATCGGCGTTGGCAGCGCCGTCGTGGCTGCGCTGCCGATGCCGGTCAGCGACGTGACCATCAAATCGCCGGACGTATAAAAGTCTGTGTCACCGGCACCGGCCACGGCCGTATTGCGCGGCAAATCGAAGTGCGCGCTGATACGCCCGACCGCGTTGCCGCCATCGACCAGCAGGAAGCGCGATGCCGCTTGCGTGCCGTGCAGCAGCAAGCTCGCTGCCGTGATTGGCCCGCCTTGTGTCACGACGCCACCACTCGACAGCGTGACCAGCCGGCCCGCCGCCGACAAGCCACTGTCGAGCACGATGCCCGCGCTGCCGGCCGCGCCGTTTTGCAGCGTGATGTCGTTGCCACCGCCGAATGGCGCGCCATTGAACGCGGTGATGCGACCTGCATGACCGGCACTGCCAATGACGACCGCAGAAAATTCCGGCTGAATCACCGTGCCAAAGATCGCCGCATCAAGTACAAAATTGGCCGCGTTCGAGGGTGCGAACAGATTGATCGGCACCGCCGCCGCTTCGGTCAACTGGCCGCCTGCCGCCACGCCACCGGGACGCACATTGAGCATGCCGCTGCTGCGGATGGTGCCGGCCAGCGCGATCATGTTCGATCGCGGGCCGGTCGCATCGGGAGCATTCAGTGCGCGCAGCACGATATCGCCGCTGGTCGTGGCACTGCCGATGACACTGCTGCCGGTCACTTCCAGACCGGGTATCCCGCTAGCGGCCGACTCGCCACTGATCGTCGTCACGCCCTGCCCGCCCGCGACACTGACAGTGGAGTCCCCGATCGACACGCCAGCCGATGACGCACCGCTATCGGCAGTGCGACCACGAATGTCGATCGCACCGCCACCATCCGTTGCCACGCTACTGGCACTGCTGATGCGCACGCCATTGCCGCTACCGCTGAAACCGGTCATCGATAACCGGCCACCGGACAACAGCGACGACGCCGACAACGCCACGCCGCTATCCTGAAAACCGTTACCCGTGAGGCCCAGCGTGCCGGTGGTCGAGATCGATGTATTGCGCACATCGACGCCGATTCCATTAAGTACATTGGCGGCGACGCCATCGATGACAAAGGCAGCACCGCCACCGGTAATCGACGAATCGTGAAGCGCAATGCCGGCACCGGTGGTCATGATCGAGTCACTGAACGGCAGCAAGCCTGTGCCGCGCAATTGCACGCTGCCACCGGCGACTCCGGCCGTAGCGGAAGCGACATCGATGCTGGCCCCATTGAGCGTGATGCCGCCATCAATCGTGCTCGATGTGTTGGCGGTATAAATCTGTCCGGCACCACCTTTGGCAGCACCGGCGACCGGGTCGCTGCCGCCATAAAACCGGACATTGCCACCGTTGGTACGGATGGCCGAACGGCTATCGAGCAGGATTGCACCGACACCGCTGTTCTGACTATCGGCATTGAAGTCGACATCGAGCCGGCCGGCACTGCCCGATGCGGCAATCTGCACGCCGGGCGCGACGACGATGTTGCTGTGCGCATTGAGCGTGAGCATCACGTCGGCCGGGCCGGTGTGGCTGATGTCGCTGAGTACCGTGATATTGCCGGGTTCGGTTCCGCTGCTGCTGGTGCTGATCGCGACACTGGTACCGGCGCTGAGGGTGCTGCTGATGAGCGCGGCAGACACTGATGTCAGTGGCAATGACGGCGCGGGGACATCGCCGTAGACCGGGCCCGCGAGGCTGTCATCGATCGTGATATCAGTGGGATCAAGCAGCCAGGTACCGCTGCGGCCAGACGGTGCGGCGGCATCGACTCGCGCACCGGCGACATCAAGCACTTTGCCCGACGTCTCGATGAATCCGCCGTTGCCGCCCGCACTGCCGCCGCGAGCACTGAGGCTCCCGGCAAAACGGACCGTTTCTGTGGCCAGCACGCGCACCTCCCCGCCGTCGCCCTGACTGATCGCATCGGCACGCAGTCGTGTGCTGGCGTCGGCAGTGAGCGCATTGGTCGCGTTGACCAGCACCTTGCCGCCGCCGGCATCACCACGGGCATCGACCAGCGCATTGCCGCTCAGACTGATGTCACGACCAGTCAGCGTCACATTGCCGCCGCGACGCCCCGCGCTCATGCCCGATACACCGAGCGTGCCACTGGCCAGCGTGACACCGATCTCGCCGCCGTCTAGCACGATGCGACCGTCGCGCTCAACCAGCGAGCGGGCCTGCACGATGCCCTGCTGTGCAAGTACCGTCTGCGTTAAGGCCGTGGCGGCCTGCACCGTCATCAGTACCGCGCCCCCATCGGCGATGACCATGCCGCGATTGGCGACCAGCGCATCGACGGCAGCCTGATCGACAACAAGGCGGGTCAGTCCGTCGCCACTGAAATCGAGTGTCATGCGCGCGCCGGCGGCAAGACCGACCGTGCCCAGCCGCGCCGTGATCGTCCCGTCGTTGCGTATCTGAGCGCCGAGCAGTGCGATCGTGCCGCGCTCCGCCGCCTGCAAGCTACCGAGGTTATCGACCCGGCCCGCTGGTCCCGTGGCGGCAAAGCGCAACCGGCCTGCCAGAAAATCGGCATCGCCAATGGAGAGCGTCGACGCCACCAGACTACCGACATCGACCACCGCACCAGCGCCAAACAGCACGCCGGCAGGATTGACCAGAAAGACTTTGCCGTTGGCCGACAGCTGGCCAAAAATGGCGCTGGGCGACGAACCGATGACGCGATTGAGGATCACGCTCTCGGAACCCGGCTGCACGATATTGACGTGCTCGCCAGCGCCAACCGAAAAATTGTTCCAGTTCACAATAGCCGACGCCGAACCCTGACGGATGAGCATCTGGCTGCTGTCCGGCCGCGTCACCGCCACTTGCCCGCTGACTACCTGTTCGCCGAGCGGCAATCCCAGCACCGCGCCGAATGGCGTACCCAGCAAGGCGATCGCCAACCTCATCAGCGACAACCGGCAGGGACTTGATAAACGCGTGGCCATCATGGTGCTCCTGGTGAACGGGTGCGAACCGGTTACAGCGATCGGGACAACTGGGCGACCAGCCGCGGACCGCGGTTTTCGCCGTCCTGGTCGGCACCGCCAAGACGCCAGGCGACGCTGCTGCGCAAGGTCAGGCCGCCGTCGAATTGCCAGAACAGGCCGACGCCGACTCCGCGCAAGGTGCGGTGGTTGTCGGTCCCGGCCAGCGGCACATGACTGAAGCGGACCCGCCCTAGATCATGAAAAAGACTGGCCGAGCCCTGCGGCGTGACGGCCCAGCGCAGCTCGGTACTGAGCACCTGCCCTTCGTCGCCGATCCCGGCTGATGATGAATAGGCGCGCACCGCAGCCGGTCCACCGATGGCGATTTTTTCGGCGCTGTCGAGGTTGTCGCTGGCCCATTGGCCCGACGCACCGACGAATGCGCTGAACGGTCCCGACAGCGCCTGCAAACGCGAGGCCTGATAGCTGACGCGGACAAAATCTCCGGCCGTGCGCAAGCCGTTGGCAGCCTGGTCGCGCGCCAGATCGGGTGCCGAATCAATCGCCAGATGGCCGGCGTAGGCGGTAATGCCAAGGTTGGAAAAGCCGCCGCCACCCAGTCCATCGCGGCCTTCGTAGAGCAAGCCGGCACTGGTCGTGCGGACCGTTTTACGAGCGGCTTGTTCAATTACTTTGATGTCATCCGAGAGCTTCTTGTGCTCGATGCCGACGCGCACGAACAGGTTGCGGGTGCGCGAACGCAGCAACGGATAATTGAGCGTCAATTCGCCGACCTCGGCGCGTCCGCTGGCACCGAGCGCGGCGAGATTGCTACCCAGTTCATACGATACGCGCGAGAGCGCCAGACCGGCACGCAGGCCGGTGGTACCGAGCGGCAGTTCGTAGCCGATGCGACCGAATGCCAGCCCCGTACCCAGCGTGTGCAACACCCGCATATCGAGGTTATCGCCCAGCGCTAGCGGACTGACCAGACGCACCATCGCACCGGCGCGATAGTGGCCGGTGGCACGCGAACCGTAATTATCGAGATCGACGCTGGCCAGCACGCGCGGCGCGGCATCAAGCTCGACGATCAGGTCAAAGGTGCCCGGCACGATGCCCGGCTCCAGCGCCGATTGCGGCGTCATGCCCGGCAAATCACCGAGCAGCAACATGCTGCGCTCAAGCGCTTGCTGGCGCAGCGGCAGACCGACCTCCAGTGGTGCCAGCGCCTGCGCGATGGCGGACTCCGGTACGCGGATGGTGGACAGTCGTTCGATGCGCACTTGCGCCAGCCGCCCCTCGACGATAGACAATTGCACGCGACCGGCAGTCAGTTCCTGTGCCGGCAAAATTGCCTGCGCCAGCACGTAACCGGCTTGCTGATAGTGCGCAGTGATCCGTAACGCCAGTGCCTGCAACTCGCCAAAACGTACGCGGGTGCCAATCCGGTCGGCCAGCAGCGCCGTCAGCGTGGCATCGTCGAACACGGTGTTGCCGCTGAAACTGACTTGCTGCAGCACGAACGAGGGACCGGTATCGGCCGGTGCAGCCGGAGTGGCCGGCGGCGCAACCGGCAGCGCAAGTGCGGGCGCTGCTGGCGCAGCGGGCGCAGGCGTGATGGCCGATTCGCGCAAGGCCTGCCCCGCATTCGGCGTGGTTTGCGCATCGACTGGCCGCAGCGCCATCAACACGGCCAGTGCAGCCAGCAGGCAGCAGGTCGTCGTCGCGCGTCGCCATGCCAGTCGATTATTGCGCATGACGAACTCCGGTAGCGCTCGGCACGATGCGCATGTGCCAGTCGCCGATCAGGTTGAACGGTGCCCAGAAAAAAGGATGGCGAAAGCGCGGCTGGCTGAGCACCGTCTTTTGCGCCGCCTGCATCGCCAGCACGGCATCGTCGCCGGCGGCCAGTTGCGTGTAGAGCGTGCGCATCAGCACCGCAGTCGAATTATCCCCGACCGGCCACAGCGAGACGATCAGCGCCGAGGCACCAGCACTGAAAAACGAGCGGGTAAAACCGAGGATCTCGTCGCCGCGCGCGATCCGGCCCAGACCGCTTTCGCAGGCGCTAATCGTCACCAGTGCAACGTCGCTCAGATCGACATCGTAGATGTCGCGGGCCAGCAGAAAGCCGCTGTCAAGATCGTCCGGCTTGCCATCCGGTGCCAGCAGGATGCGCGACTGCAGCGGATCGACCACATCGACTTCGGCATGGGCAGCAACGTGCAGGATCGTGGCCTTGCCAGCGCTGGCGCGAAACTGGCGCTTGGACGCCTCGGCTTGCAGGAAAACCTGACTGTCGCCAAACAGCGTGGCGATCTGATTGACTTCCCGCTCGGCACCCGGCAAGGCCAGCGCGGCGACCGTGCCGGGATTGCCGAACGCGACCAGCTTGCCACCCGTTGCCGCCGTGCGGCGCGCCAGCTGGACGGCCACGCTGGCCGATGGCGTGATCGCCAGCGCATGACGTTCAATCAGGTAGGCATCCCCCTCGCGCAACGCCTGGAAGGGCAAGTAATGCAGCACGCCATGCGGCACGATCAGCAAGCGTTCGCCGGGTCGTAATTGCAGCGGCGCAAGCAGGATGGCATGCAGCGCGCTGGCCAGCGCATCGACACCTTTGCTTCGCGTAAAAACGGCCGTACGAAAACGTTCGACCAACCCGGCGAGATCCTCGCGCTTTTGCGCGATCACGCTGCCGCTGATGCCGTCAGCGCGCACCACCCATGCCAGCAATCGGTCGTCGAGGCTATGAAAGGCGAGCATCGCTTCGCCGGGACGCAGCACTTGCCGCATGGCGGCCAGGTCCGGCGCTTGCGTGGCCGGACCGCCGTCTGCCGCCGTCGGGCTGCGCACCCGTTCGCGCACGATGTCGAGCAAGGCGCGCGAACGGCTCTCTTCACTGAGCCGCCATGCGCCTTCGACGTCGCCCTCGTCCATCGTCAGGCTGATCGCCCGATCGAAAATCTGCTGCACGTCGCCGAACAGACCCGTCTTGAATTCCTCGCTGCGAAAGCGCGCCCGCACTGCTTCGGAGGCGCGCACCGCAGCCACGTAGGCGCGCCTTGCGCCGGCACTGTCGCCCTGTTGCAGCAGGCCGCGCGCGATGCCCTCGCTGGCCCATAGCCGGTGGTAAGCAGCGTCGCTGCCACTGGCCGAGGCGGCCGCTTGCGTGAACGCCGCAATCGACTCGGTGGTTTTGCCTTCGGCCAGCAGCAGATTGCCGATACCGCGCTGGTAGGCCTGCAGTAGTGCGCCGTTGGCCGGCAACGCCAGTGCGTCGTAGAGCACGCGCGCCTGCGCTATCTTGCCGTCGGCGATGTAGGTATTGGCCAGCGAGATCGTTACCAGCGGCCGGAAGCGGTCGCTGGCAGCTAGCTGTGCCCGGCTGAAAAAGGCAATCGCTTCCGGCAGTTTGCCGCGTCGTACCGCAATGTCGCCCAGCGTCTTGTAGCCCGGTGCAGCGATATCGGCCTGGTCGCTGGCACCAGCGGACAGGCTGTCCTGCGCGTAATGCTCGGCCTGGTCGAGGTCACCGGCATAGCTGTAGGCAATTGCCAGATCGCGCTTGGCAGCGGCGACCAGATGCTGGTCGGAGCGCGTCTCACCCAGTATCAGCGCCTTGCTCGCGGCCTCGATACCGAGCCGGAATTCACCCTTCTCGGACAAGGCCGAAGACTGTGCGCAATACATTGCGCCATCGAGCTTGATGCGATCCCGCTGGTACAGCAGTTGTCCATCGGCGCTCAGTGCACGCAGCGTTTCGGCATCGGCAAGACGGGCGCGAGCCGCATCAAAGATCGGCGACGCAACCGGTTCAGGCGCTTGCGCCCACGCCGGCAGCGCCATGAACAGACAGGCGACGAAGGCGGCAGGGCAAGTTATCAGAGTCGGCACGATCGCGTACCTGCGCTCTAGCGGGCCAGATTGACGATGGTGACGCGCCGGTTTTCCGGTGCAGTCGGGTTGCTGGTGTTAAGCGGTTCACTGTCACCCTTGCCGACCGCGTCGAGGCGGCTATCGTCGATGTGCCGGGTTTGCACGAGGTACTGCCGAACTGACTCGGCGCGCAGTTGCGACAACTTCATGTTGGCATCGGACTCGCCGCTCGGGTCGGCATGACCCTGAATCGCAAAACGGAAATCCGCCAGCTTGTTCGAGCTCAGTGCCTGACCAACCACGTCGAGCGCTTCGCGCGCACGTGCAGTGAGATCGGCAGAGTTGGGTTCGAAGGTGATGAGTAGCGAGGCGCTGGCGGGCTTGGCCGGCTTGGCCTGTTTCGCGGACGGCTCGATGTCACGGGTCAGGCGAATACTGCGGGTGCGAACCGGCTCGTCGCTGGTCGCCTCTCCCGTTTCCGGGGTCAGCGCCTGAATCAGCGCGGACTCGGTGACGCCCTTGCCCTTTAACACGGTGGTGGACTGTGCGATGGCCGGTACCGTGCCAG
This sequence comes from Oxalobacteraceae bacterium, assembly GCA_947445995.1. GTDB lineage: Bacteria > Pseudomonadota > Gammaproteobacteria > Burkholderiales > Burkholderiaceae_D > Actimicrobium. Next base: position 7,817 of record CANFED010000170.1, read on the forward strand.
CCAGCAGGATTGCGAGTGCCAGAAGCAGGCGAATTTTCATCAGGACCTCCACGATGTATCAGGATGTAGTGTGCCGAAAGAATAGGCCATGATTGCGTTTTTAACAACCTGTTTTGGTACCATTTCCTCACCACAAGTACTTTTCTTTCCGAGGCCAGCAATCGATAGCATTTAAACAAAAGACCCTGTATCGTCTCAGGCAAAATACCTTCCGAACAGGAGACGCCATCTCGTGAGTACCCCGCCCGACGACGACCGTACCAGGCTGCATGTCACTGCGACTCCTGACGGCACACCCGCTGCGCCGTCATCGGAACAGGATCGTAATGCCCTGCCGGTCGGTGCCCGCGTGCTGGAATTCGAGATACTGCGACTAATCGGAGTCGGCGGTTTCGGCATTGTCTATCTGGCCTACGATCACTCGCTGGAGCGCCACATCGCCCTCAAGGAATACATGCCGTCATCGCTGGCAGAGCGGACCAGCCAGTCGCATGTGGCGGTGCGCTCCGAACGGCATGCCGACACCTTTGATGCCGGCATGCGCAGCTTCATCAACGAAGCGCGCCTGCTGGCCCGTTTCGACCATCCGTCGCTGGTCAAGGTCTACCGCTTCTGGGAAGGCAACGGCACGGCCTACATGGTGATGCCGTTCTACGAGGGACTGACACTCAAGCAAACCTTGCAGGCGATGCCGGCCCCACCCGATGAAGCGTGGCTCAAGCTGCTGCTGGCCCCGCTGCTCGATGCGCTCGACATCATCCATCAGG
>CANFED010000171.1 GCA_947445995.1 Oxalobacteraceae bacterium
CCGGAAACGCCGCGCACCACCATCGTCGTGTGTCTGGTCCAGCACAACACCGCGTTCTGGGCGCACTGCGGCGATTCGCGCTTGTACTGGATGCGCGATGGCCAGGTGCTGGCGCGCACGCGCGACCATTCGCGGATCGAAACACTGATTGCCCAGGGCCGTGTCGATCCGTCCGAGCGCGCCACCCATCCCGATCGCAACAAACTGTTCAATTGCCTCGGCGCGCCCAATCTGCCCATCGTCGAAATTTCGCGGCGTGCCAGCCTGCAGGCGGGCGACGTCATCCTGCTGTGTTCCGATGGTTTGTGGGGGGTGTTGCCCGATAACGTGCTCACGCACAGCCTGCAAAACAACACCATCGTGCGCGCCGTGCCGGAGCTGATCAGCAGCGCCACCAGCATCGCCGGCAAGAACAGCGATAATGTCACCGCACTGGCGATGATGTGGGAAAGCGGGGCCAGTCTGGCCGACCCGAACAGCATCACCACCAACATCCTGCCGCCGGGTACCATTACCACGACGATCCAGTCAACATTGGAGTCCGATGCTGGCCCGGTCGATGGCTATGACGACAGCGCAATAGAAAAAGCCATCGAAGAAATTCGGTGCTCCATTGAAAAATCTGCACGCATCACTCCCAGGAATTGAGTCCTTATGTCGTTTTCAGCATCCTCCCCAGCCCGTCCCAGCGCCCGTACTGCCGATGCATTGCGTGCGGTGCGCATCACGCGCCATTACACCAAACATGCCGAAGGTTCGGTCCTGATCGAATTCGGCGACACCAAGGTCATCTGCACGGCCAGCATTGAAGATAAAGTCCCCGGCTTTTTGAAGGGCAAGGGGCAGGGCTGGATGACAGCCGAGTACGGCATGCTGCCGCGCTCGACCCACACCCGCATGGCGCGCGAAGCGGCCAAAGGCAAGCAGTCCGGCCGGACCCAGGAAATCCAGCGTCTGATCGGCCGCTCGTTGCGCGCCGCATTCGACCTGTCGGCGTTTGGCGAACGCACGCTGCACCTTGACTGCGACGTGATTCAGGCCGATGGCGGCACCCGCACCGCATCGATCACTGGCGCGATGGTGGCTGCGCATGATGCGTTCTCCAAGCTGGTCGACACCGGCGTGCTCGGCGCAATCCCGCTCAAGCATTTCGTCGCGGCGATTTCGGTTGGCGTGTATCAGGGCATGCCGGTGCTGGACCTGGATTACGACGAAGACTCGACCTGCGACACCGACATGAATGTCGTCATGACCGACGCCGGCCACTTCATCGAAGTGCAGGGCACAGCAGAAGGTGCTGCGTTCGATCGCGCCACGATGAACCAGTTGCTCGACCTCGCCGATGGCGGTATCCGCGACCTGATTGCGCTGCAACGTCGCGAACTGGGTTTGCCCGCATGACCGACAGCATCGGAAGCAAGCTGGGAAGCAAGCTGGTACTGGCCTCGAACAATCCCGGCAAGCTGGCCGAGTTCGGTACGCTGCTGGCGACGATAGGTTTTGATGTGCGTCCGCAAGGTGAATTCGCGGTGCCGGAAGCCGATGAACCGTTTCACACCTTCGTCGAAAACGCCCTTGAAAAAGCCCGCCACGCATCCCGCCTGACCGGCTTGCCGGCGCTGGCCGACGACTCCGGCGTGTGCGTCAATGCGCTCGGTGGTCAGCCCGGCGTGCAATCGGCAAGGTATGCCGGCGCGCCAAAATCGGATGCCCGCAACAGCGAAAAACTGATCGCGGATCTGCAAGCCCATGCCGACAAATCGGCCTACTACTATTGCGTGCTGGTCTATCTGCGTCATGCCGATGATCCGCAACCAGTGATTGCCGACGGTCGCTGGAACGGCACCATCGTGGCCGAACCGCGCGGCAGCAACGGCTTCGGTTACGACGCCCATTTCGAGGTCGACGGTCTGGGCAAGACCGCCGCCGAACTCGGCGCCGCAGAAAAAAACCAGCTGTCGCACCGGGCCCAGGCGCTGCGCGTGCTGCTCGACAAGTTACGATGATCCCGATCATTCCCATCGGGCAGGCGCGCGTGGCCGCCGTGCCGGTCGCCGATGCCGCCACGGCAGCCAATGCCTACCTGCGTCCCGGCATCCTGAACTTGTCGGCGCTGCCGCCGCTGGCGCTGTACATCCATTTCCCGTGGTGCGTCAAAAAATGTCCGTACTGCGATTTCAATTCGCATGAAGTCGCGGGCCAGTCGCACACCGGTTTTCCGGAAGAAGCCTACCTCGATGCAGTGCGCGCCGATCTCGAAAGTGCGCTGCCGCTGATCTGGGGCCGCAAGATTTATACGATCTTCATCGGCGGCGGCACGCCCAGTTTGATGTCGGCGGCCGGACTCGACCGGCTGATGTCGGACGTGCGCACGCTGCTGCCGCTCGATGGTGCCGCCGAGATCACGATGGAAGCCAATCCGGGTACCTTCGAAGTCGGCAAATTTCGCAGCTTCCGGGCCAGCGGCATCAACCGCTTATCGATCGGCATCCAGAGTTTTAATGGCGAGCACCTGCGTGCACTCGGCCGTATCCACGATCACGACGAAGCGCGCCGCGCCGTCGAGATCGCACAATTGACCTTCGATAATTTCAATCTCGATCTGATGTATGCGCTGCCGTCGCAAACGCTGGAGCAAGCGACCAGCGATATCCGTACCGCGCTTGGTTTTGCACCGCCACATCTGTCGCTGTACCACTTGACGATGGAACCGAATACGGTGTTTGCGAAGTTCCCGCCAGCCTTGCCGGACGATGATCTCAGTGCCGACATGCAGGACATGATCGCCGCAGAAACCGGCGCGGGCGGTTACCAGCATTACGAAGTCTCGGCTTACGCACAGCCAGGCCGGCAGTCGCGCCACAACCTTAATTACTGGCAGTTCGGCGATTACCTTGGCATCGGTGCCGGCGCGCATTCGAAGCTGTCATTCCCGCACCGGATCATCCGTCAGGCCCGCTTCAAGCAGCCCAGGTCGTACATGGAGAACATGGCGCGCGGCAGTGCGATTCAGGAAGAAAACGAGATCCCGCGCGGCGAACTCGGTTTCGAATTCATGCTCAATACCTTGCGCCTGACCAGCGGCTTCGAGGTCAACCTGTTCGCCGAGCGGACCGGTCTCGGGCTCAATGCGGTGGAGTCAGCCTTGCAGGCGGCCGAGGCCAAAGGCCTGCTGTTCCGGGATCACAAAACCATCCGGCCGACCTTGCTTGGCCAGCGTTTTCTGAACGACTTGCAGCAAATGTTTCTGGCCGATTAGATGCGATCCGGCGCGGCGGTTTGGCGACGCGGATTTGTCCGTTGCGCTAAGCGCGCGGTCTAACAGACAGGCGGGTTATTGCTCACTATGCTCGCGGGCGCCTTGGGCGGTTAATTGTCAGGCATCGTTACGCTGAGGCTATCGCTTTTAGGACTCAAGCCCGACAGCGCCCCGGACGACGCCGAGCCAACTAATTTGATTCAGGTTATCCTGCGCGCCACCCGATGGGACGAAAGCATGTCTGGCGCAATGGAGCCGGGCTTTGTCGCTCCGCGGGACGACACCTGGATAACCGTTTCATGCACTTGTCCGTGCCGGCGGATTGCCGTCGCACCGCTAATAATCTGCGACGCCGGATCGTCCACGCAAGAAAAAAATTCCCCTCTCCGAACGGGCCTCTTTCAATTATTTAAAGTGAAACCAACATGACTACATTTACCGTCAATGGCAAAGCCATTGTCACCACGGTTGATCCCGTCACCCCGCTGCTGTGGGTGATCCGCGATGAAATCGGCCTCAAAGGCACCAAGTTTGGTTGCGGCATCGGCATGTGTGGAGCCTGCACCGTCCACCTTAATGGTCGCGCAATCCGCTCCTGCATCACCCCGGTCAGCGTGGTCGCCGATGCCGCGATCACGACGATCGAAGGCTTGTCGGCCGATGGTCAGCATCCGCTGCAGAAAGCCTGGATCGCTACACAGGCACCGCAATGTGGTTACTGCCAATCGGGCCAGATCATGCAGGCCGCAACGCTGCTCAAGGATTTTCCGGAAGCGACTGACGCGAACATCGACTCGGTCATGAGTGGCAACCTGTGCCGCTGCATGGCCTACGTGCGTATCCGCAAAGCCATCAAGCTGGCTGCCGCCGACATGAAGGGAGCTCCCCATGCTTGATAAACTCATTAAACAGCAGCAGGCCGCAGGCACAGTGACCCGTCGCAGCTTCATGATCGCCGCTGCCGGCACCGGTTTCACGATGGCGTTCCTGAGCCCGTCACTGGCGCTGGCTGCTGGCCAGTCAGGCAGTGCTGACGCACCGGTATTTGATCCGACTATCTGGTTCCAGATCGATCGCGACGGTATCGTCACCGTCAATATCGCCAAGGCCGAAATGGGCCAGCACATCGGTACCGCATTGGCACGCATCGTCGCCGACGAGCTCGAAGTGAACTGGTCATCGGTGCGCCTGAACTACGTCGATACCGATCCTAAGTGGGGCATGATGATTACCGGTGGCAGCTGGTCGGTATGGCAGAGCTTCGATCCGCTCAGCCGTGCTGGCGCTGCCGGTCGCATCGCGCTGATCGACGAAGCAGCGCGTCTGCTCAATGTCAAGGCTGCCGATTGCCAGGCTCGCGACGGCGTCGTGACTGCCGGCAGCAAGTCGATCACGTATGCCGAAATCGTCCGTACCGGCAAGCTCGGTCGCACCTTCACGCCCGACGCGCTCAAGGCCATCGTCCTGAAAACACCGGATCAGCGTCGCCTGATCGGCCGTGACGTGCAAGCCATCGATGTGCCGTCGAAAACCAATGGCGCGGCAATTTACGGCATTGATGCGGTTGTCGAAGGGATGGTCTATGCCCGTCCGCGTGTCCCGCCTACTCGCTATGGATCAACTGTACTGTCGATCGACGATAGCGCTGCCCGCAAGGTCAAGGGCTACATCAAGTCGGTCGCCCTCAAGGATCCGTCCGACACGGTGCCGGGCTGGGTCATGGTGTATGCCGATTCGTACTCGGCGGCGATGCGCGCAGCCGATCTGGTCGACATCAAATGGCAAGCCGGTGCTTCCGCCAAGGTATCGGAAGCCGATATCCTGGCGCATGCCAAAAAGCTGATCGGGGATGCTTCGAAAGGTTCGCTGGTAGTCGCCGATGATGGCGTCGAAGCCGCGTTCACGAAAGCCAGCTCACGCATCGAACACGAGTACACGACCAGCACCGTGTTGCATTTCCAGCTTGAGCCGGTCAATGCACTGGCGCTCGAAAAAGACGGTATCTGGCATATCCATACCGGCAATCAGTGGCAATCGCTGGCGCTGCCAACCCTGGCAAAAGCACTCGGCGTGCCGGAAGCCAACGTGATCATGCATACCTATTTGCTCGGTGGCGGTTTCGGTCGCCGGCTCAATGGCGATTACGCGATCCCCGCCGCACTGGCCGCCAAGGAAATGGGCCGTCCGGTCAAGATGATCTGTACCCGTCCCGACGATGCGCGTTTCGACTCGCCCCGTTCGGCCTCGCTGCAGCGCTTGCGCATGGCCTTCGACGACAAGGGCAAGGTCACGGCGATGGAACACCACGCCAGTGCCGGTTGGCCAACGCAAGTCATGGTGCCGGCCTTCATGCCGAAGGGTAAAAACGGTGAGCCGTATGATCCGTTCGCCATTTCCGGTGCCGATCACTGGTACAACGTCGGTGCGCATCGCGTGCGGGCGATTTCGAACGACCTCGCCAACAGCACATTCCGTCCGGGCTGGTTGCGTTCGGTCGGGCCGGGCTGGACCAACTGGGCCGTCGAAAGTTTCATCGACGAAGCCGCGCTCAATGCCAAAGTGGATCCGCTGGCATTCCGTCTGGCGATGCTCGATGCCAGTGGCAAGAACGCCGGCAGTGCACCGGCCGCTGTCGGCGGTGCTGCACGGATGGCGCATGTGTTGCGCCGCGTCGCTGAAAAAGCCGGCTGGGGAACAACCATGCCCGCCGGTACCGGACTCGGTATCGCCAGCACGTTTGGCCAGGAACGCGACATGCCGACCTGGACTGCCTGCGTGGCCCGCGTGAAAGTCGATAGCACCACGGGTGACGTGAAAGTCGTCAAGCTGTTCATGGTCATCGATGCCGGTACCATCATCCATCCGGACGGTGCGCTGGCACAGGCCGAGGGCGGTGCATTGTGGGGCCTGAGCATGGCGCTGCACGAAGGCACCGAGTTCGTCAACGGCGAAGTGCGTGATACCAACCTCGGTGCCTACACACCACTGCGGATGGCCGACGTACCGGAGATGGACATCGAGTTCGTCACCAGCACCGAGACTGCTACCGGCATGGGCGAACCACCGACCACCGTGGTCGGTCCGGCCATTGCCAATGCGATCCATGCTGCCGTCGGCGTGCGTTTGCGCGACTTGCCGATGCGGCCTACCGCGTTGCTCAAGGCGTTGGGAAAGAAGCCAGTCGCCTAAACTATCGCTCCAAGTATTAGCGAGGCAGTAACCCGACAGCCCGGTCCGCGCATCAAGCGCGTACCGGGCTGTTTTGTTTGTCGGTCCCGTTTTTTGGACTGACCTGCGCGATCCCCAGCAACTCTTTCAGATGCGCAGTGTTTGGCCGGCTGACCGGTACCACCGTCTGCTGGCGGTCGGCCATCATCAGGCTGACCGACTCGTCTTTCATGACCAGTTCGAGCGCGTGCGGCAGGCTGACAATATGGCTGCGATGGGTTCGGAAATAGATCGCCGGATCGAGCCGCGCTTCCAGGTCAGTCAGTGACAGGTTCGACATGTACTGGTCGTCGCCGGTGACGATGGTGGTGTAGTGGCCATCGGCCTGGAAGCGCACGACATCTTTCATGTCGATCAGCATGACGCGGTTCTTGCGATACACCGGGATTTTCAGCAAGCGGCGCGGCGGCGCGCCGGATTGCGCGGTGCTCGCCACACCGGCCGGTGCCGTCGTGATATCGGTCAGGTCATAAAAAATCATGCAGGTGCCGACCACACCGGCGCTCCCGACCATCTTCGAGACTTTCACGACCAGCACCCGATCCGGAATATTGATCATCATCGCCACCGGTGCCGGCGACTTCATCGGACAACTGCCATCCTGGCCGGTTTGCAGCAGCAGGCGCAACTTGTCGCGACTTTTTTCCGGATGCATTTGCAGCACGTCGATGCCGAGCAGTTTGTCGGGGTCCACACCCATCGAATATTGGGCTGCCGGTCCGAGCAGCTGCGCCGCAACATCGTTCATGGCCGTGACGTGATTGCTCGGGTCCAGCCAGACCATGCCGGGATTGAATTGCTCGAGTTTGTGCAGGAAGGTTTCCTGGAGTGCGGGTTCGAAAGGCTTCATCGGTGTGATGCCGATGGATGGATCGCTGGGGCCATGCGTGTCTCCTGATGCCAGGTTTTTCTGGCTGGTTATTTATTTTTTGTTTTTTATAATCGTCGTTTTCCGCCGTTCGTGCAAGCTTTCCCGACACTCGGGAAGTGGCGTCTACCGTTCAGGAATTGCTTGCTCGTTGGTAGCACTTTGCGTGCAATTATCGCTATTCCAGCCACTGGCATCGTGCTGGCATATCCATAACAACGAGGAGACAGAGTGATTCCGCGCCCATTCGAATACCACGCTCCAACCACACTGCCCGCGGCCATCGCGCTGCTGGATCAGTACGGTGATGAAGCCAAACTGCTAGCCGGCGGCCACAGTATGCTGCCGATGATGAAACTGCGTTTTGCCGAACCGGCCCACCTGATTGACCTACGCAAGATCGCCGCACTCAAGGGCATCCGCGAGGTCGGCAATGAAATCCGCATCGGTGCAATGACGACCGAAAACGAACTGATCTGGTCCCCGCTGCTGCAGCAAAAATGCCCGCTGCTGGTCGAAGGTGCGGGCCTGATCTCGGACCCGCAAGTACGCTACATGGGCACGCTGGGCGGTGACATTTCGCATGCCGATCCGGCCAACGATCATCCTGCGCTGATGATCGCGCTGGGTGCCTCGTTCGTCCTCACCAGCGCGGCCGGCGAGCGCGTCGTCAGCGCCGATGGCTACTTCCTCGGGCTGTATTACACCTTGCTCGAACCCGGCGAAATCATGACCGAGATCCGTATCCCGACACCGGCTCCAGGTAGCGGCTCCTGCTATGCCAAGCTCAAGCGCAAGACCGGCGACTACGCGACCGCGGCAGCGGCAGTGCTGCTGCGCATGCAAGCTGGTGTGGTGGCTGAAGTCGCCATCACGCTGACCAATCTGGGCGAAACCGCGCTCAAGGCTAACGATGCCGAAAACTACCTGCGCGGCAAACCGCTCGACGACGACACCATCCGCGAAGCGGCGCGCCTGGCGATGGCCATTTGCGAACCGGCTGCCGATCTGCGCGGTGACGTCGAGTACAAGACCGCGATGGCTGGCGAGATGACACAACGCGCTTTGCGCACCGCGCTGTCGCGCTGCAGCGCCTGAACTCCGGAGAATGACGATGATTAAAAAAATGATGGTGACCTTCAAACTCAACGGCAAGTCCACCGATGTGGTGGTCGAGCCGCGCGAACTCTTGATTCACACCTTGC
>CANFED010000172.1 GCA_947445995.1 Oxalobacteraceae bacterium
AAGGCCATGAGAACAACGCCAATTTTGCCGACACCGTCAAGCGGGGTCGCTTGCCTGGCCTGACGCTGCAGCGCGATGGGACACCGGTACGGCTACAAGACTGGGGTGTCGAATTACTGGACCGGATCGCCGCTGCCGCCACGCTGCTCGACGCCCAGCGTGACGACGGCGCACACCATGCGTCGCTCGACAAGCAGCGCACCAAGTTGCGCGATCCGGACTGCACTCCCTCGGCGCGGGTCCTCGACGCAATGCGTGCGCATGACAACTCGTTCATGAAGTTTTCGCTGGCGCAAAGCTGTGCACACGCCGCGCAATTCCGGGCAAGGCCGTTGACGCCAGCCCAGCTCGACGCATTCCGCGAACTGGCCCGTCATTCAATCGACGAACAAACGCGCATGGAAAACGAGCAGAGCGGCAGCTTCGACGATTTCATCGAAGCCTACCGGGCGCGCTCTTTGATGCCGACCGGCTGTGACTGAAAATTCCTTGGCGTGGGCACGGTGAGGCCGTGCCTACGCCTACGCTGATCATCTTTTCTCACGTATCCGCAACAACCCTTCCTGCGCCATCGACACCACCAACTGGCCCTGCTGGTCGTACACCGAAGCAAGTACCAGCCCGCGTCCACCTGACGCGTTGGGACTATCCATGCAGATGAGCAGCCACTCGTCCATCCGGAATGGCCGATGAAACCACATCGTATGGTCGAGGCTGGCGATCTGTAATCGCGGGTCTCCCAGCGTCACGCCGTGCGGCTGCAAAGCGGTCACCAGAAAACTGTAGTCAGACAGGTAGGCAAACAGTGTTTCATGCACCAGCGCGTCGTCGGGCAGCGCCATCGGCGCGCGCAGCCAGACCTGCTTGCCAGTTTCGCGCGAGGGATTGCCGTACAGATCCGCATTGCCAACCACCCGGAAATCGGCCGGAACCGGCACGAACTGCCGGCCACTCGCGATGGCATGTTCTTTCCATCCAGCAATCGCCGAGGTCAGTGTTTCCGGATCGGGTGCATCCGGCATCGGTTTCTGGTGAGACAACCCCACTTCCTCATCCTGGAATGACGCCGACATGACGAAGATCCGTTTGCCGTCTTGAAACGCAACCACGCGACGGGTACTGAAACTGCCGCCATCGCGGACGCGCTCGACCTCGAACTCGATTGGCAAGCGGTGATTTCCAGGCAGGATGAACAATGAATGCAGCGAGTGCGGGCGGCGCAACGGCACGGTCTGCGCCGCTGCATGCAAGGCCTGGCCAAGCACCTGGCCGCCGAAGACGTTCGGACTGCCCATGAAATGACTCTGACCGCGATACCGATCGGTGCCGATGGGGACTAGCGCGAGCAAGTCGAGGATTTCCGGCGTGTTGTAGAGCGAGGAATCGAACATGGCACCTGACAATCAAATTAAAAAAAGGGATTATCCTGCAGTGCGAAGTTTTTCCATAGGGATCAATGGCACCAAGCATTCCTGCTGACAAATGACGGCAGTCAAATAAATTCATCAGACGCAACTGTCTGGGATTACACTCCGCAATCACCAATTAAAAAATCTCGATCGTACTTGCTGGCCGATTCGCGCACTGACAAAGAAGACATGCCGATCTTGAACGACCTTCCTCCCAGCCCTGCCCCCGCAACCGCCGGTTCGCTCAGGTCCAGCCTGGGATTGCCAGTCGGTGCACTGCGCACCGGGATGTACGTCACTGACCTCGATTGCGGCTGGGCCGCCACGCCGTTCCTGCTGGAGGGACTGCTGCTTGAAGATCCCGAAGACATCTGCACGATCGCCCTGCTAGCGCAACAAGTCACGATTGATCCGGGTCGCAGTCTGTTCGCGGCACTGGCGGAACTGGATCAGGCAACACTCTATGAGACCACCATCGCTGCGCCCGAGAAAGAAGCGCCGGCCAATCAGCGACTGCAGCATTACCGGGAACAGGTACAGCACGACGAAGGCGATCATGTCAGCAGCACCGGCCGCCTGGCGCACGGGTGGCGCTCACTGCAGCAAGCCTTGTCAGACTGGGTAGCACGCCTGTTCGGGAGTTCGAAAGTGCGCCTGTTACCGGCGGCCAAGCGACCTGATTACATACCGGACGATATCGTTCTGGTGATACATCCGCTTCCGGAAGCAACCAATGCGGCAATGCCGCAAGCCATCGAGGCGTGTGCAAAAGGAGAAGCAGCGCTGGACCGCATCGCCCAGGACTTGATCGCCCATCGCGATACCGACATCGATGCGCTGCAAGCGGCCTCCGATGCGCTTGCCGAAAACATGATCCGGCGTCCCGGCACGATGATCTGGGTGGCCAAGATGCGCAACAAAAATAACCGCATCTACCACCATGGTTTGTCGGTAGCGATTTACCTCACTGCGCTGGGACGACAACTGGGTTTCCAGCGGGAACAACTAGCCGACCTTGCCTCCGTGGGTTTGCTGCTCGACCTCGGCAAGATGGAACTCGATCACGCTCTGCTGGACAAGCCCGGCAAACTCGACGCTGCTGAAATCCTTGAAATGCAGACCCATGTCCACCGCGGCATTGACATGCTGATGGCCACCGGCGTGACGTCCAGCCTGATCCTCAGTGCAATTGCCGAACACCACGAACGGATTGATGGCAAGGGTTACCCGGAACGCCTTCCGGGTACTTCGTTGACCATCTTCGGCAAAATGGCCGCGATTGCCGATGCGTATGCGGCGATGGTCAATCCGCGTCCGTATGCACCAGCCTATTCACCCTACGACGCGATGAAGCAGCTGTTTGCCGAAAGCGAATCGCGCTGGTTTGCCCCGCTAGTCGAGCAATTTGTCCAGGCTATCGGTATCTTTCCGGTCGGATCGCTAGTGGAATTATCCAGCGGTGAAGTGGCCATCGTCATTCAGCACAATCCGTATCGCCGACTCGAACCGCTGATCCTGATCCTGACCGACGACACCAAAGCCAAGTTACCTGCACCGCGCGAACTGGACATGCTGAAACATAATTTTAATGTGGCACCCGATGTGCTGCGTATTGCCAGCGGCTTGCCCGACGGCGCCCACGATATCGTCATGCAGGATTTCTACCTGAGGCAGGCCTGATGGCCACCGGCAGCTTCGCCGCCCGCCTGTTCGGCGGCCGACCAGCCTCACCGACACAAACGCTGCTGGGCCGACTGGAACGCGATCTGCAAGTGCCGCGCGGCACGACCACGCTAGCAGTGCTGATCCTGTCCCTGGCGCGCAGCGATGCCATCGATGCAACGCTGGAATTGCCTGAGTCAATGCTGATCAATACCGTCCTGCTCGAACGTATTGGCAACACCTTGCGCGCCGATGATTATCTGGCGCTGGCCACCCCTGATGAAATCTGGATCGTGCTGCCGGCACTGGCCTCGGCGACCATTGCCCATCTGGCCGCGACCCACATCGGACGCGTGCTGGAAGCGCCGTTGCAGGCCGGGACACTGACCGTCACGGTCAATCCGTGTATCGGCATCGCGGTCACTTCGGTGTCGCAAGGCACGCCACTGGGTTTGCTGCATGCCGCCAGCGAAGCACGCAAACGCGCACGCAGCCTGAGCCGCCTGTTTTTTGTCGCCACCGAAACCGAAGGCCTGGACCTGCACAGCAAGGATTTGATCAATGCCGTGGCCGGTGCGCTGGCGCAAAACCGACTGACCATTGCCTACCAGCCCAAGGTCGACATGGCCACGCAACGGGTGCTCAGTGTCGAAGCACTGATCCGTTGGCCAGCCGATCTGACACCGGTGATGAGCCCGATGGTGGTCGTCGAGATTGCCGAGCGATTCGGCATGATCGAGGAACTGACGCGTCACGTCTTGCACACGGTATTGCGGGAATACACGACGCTGCTGACCGCAACCGGTTTGCCACGCATCTGGATCAACCTGTCAGCCGGCATGCTGGCCGATCCTGATTTGCCCGACTTTCTGCAGCAGGGCCTCGATATCTGGTCAACCGGCGCTGGCGTGATCGGTCTTGAAATCACCGAAAGCGCGGTCATCGCCGATATCGAACAATCCATCGAGATGATGCATGCCCTGACTGGCCGCGGCTTCGAACTGGCCATCGACGACTTCGGCACCGGCTATTCGTCACTGGCGTATTTGCGCCGGTTTCCGATCAGCGAACTGAAGATCGACAAAATATTCGTCAAGCACATGAGCAGCTCCGCACCGGACACGCAGTTGGTGCGGACCATCATCGATCTGGCCCACAACTTCAAATTGAAAGTGATCGCCGAAGGCGTCGAAGATGCGACCACGCTGGATTTGCTGGCACAGATGGGCTGCGACCAGATCCAGGGTTACGTGTATGCCAAGCCGATGCCGGCGGCAGAACTGGTGCGCTGGATCGCCAGCTTTCATGGCGAGCTAGCGGGCAACTAAGAGAAATCAATGATTGGTGTGTCACCGGGTAGATTCGGACTGACCCTGCATGGCGGTGATCATGCCGGCTTGCATCATGGTGCGCGTGCCATTGGCCTCACTGCAGTGCTCCTCGCCGGTCCCGGCAACTTGCCGGCTGATCCGATGTGGGTCAACGTCAGTGCGCGACAGTTCCGCCATCCGTAATTTGTTGCACAAAACTATTGCCCAATAGTGGCGTCTGGAATATAACCGTTAGTAGTTACTGACCACAGGCAGCAACCTTAGAGCCTGATATCAGTCCACTCGACTTAACGGCCAGCCAGCAAGCAAGCAGACAAGGTCCGGCCGGTACGCTATCGGAGAACCCATGCCAGCGTCCCTGACTCATCAACTAAATCATCGACTAACCACGCGGCTGACCCTGTCTCGCCGCTTCCTGATCCTGATTGGCGTGTTCGCAATGGGCTTCCTGGTGTATGGCGGCTGGTCCTTCCGCACCCTTGATGAGCTCAAGGTCAATGGCAAGCTGTATGAACGCATCGTGCAAGGCAAGGACCTGATCGCCGATATCTTGCCTCCTCCTGAATACATCATTGAATCGTACCTGGTCTGCCTGCAGATCGGCAGCGCCCTGACCGACGCCGATCAGGCGGCGCTCACCGGGCGGCTGAAAGTACTGCAGACGGATTACCAGACCCGTCATGCCTTCTGGGCTGGCCAATCACTTGATCAGGAGATTGCCGCGCTCTTGCTGAAACAGGCGCACGAACCGGCCGAGGCGTTTTACAAGATCGCCTTTGATGACTACATACCGGCGCTGCAGAAAAAAGATCCGTCCACCGCAACAGCTGCGATGCAGCGCATGAAGCTGCTCTACGAAACTCACCGCCAGGCCATCGACCAGATCGTGCAACTGGCCACCAAACAAGGTCAGGCTGATGAAGCCGGCGCTGCAGCCCAGATCCGCAGCGCCACCTTGTGGCTGATGGCGATCCTGCTACTGGTCCTGACAGCCAGCATCCTCATCGCCATCGGCACCCTGCGCAAGCTGACAAAAAGCCTGGGCGGCGAGCCGGACTACGCGGCTGACATCAGCAACCGGATTGCCTGCGGCGACCTCTCGATGCATATTGCATTGAAGCCCGACGATCAATCGAGCATGCTGTTTGCGATGAAGACGATGCAAGACGTCTTGTCGGGTGTGGTCGGCGATATCAAGCAGGCGGTCGACTCGATCAGTACCGGCTCATCGCAAATCGCCAGCGGCAACCTCGACCTGTCGGCCCGCACCGAAGCACAGGCCGGCGCACTGGAAGAAACCGCCTCGGCCATGAAACAACTCACCGGTACCGTCCGGCTCAATGCCGACAATTCACGCGCTGCCAGCGCGTTGGCCAGTTCGGCATCGACGATTGCCTCGAAAGGCGGTGCCATGGTCATCGATGTGGTCCGCACAATGGATGCCATCAGTGACGCCTCGCACCGCATTGCCGACATCATCGGCACCATCGACGGGATTGCGTTCCAGACCAATATCCTGGCGCTCAATGCGGCCGTCGAGGCGGCCCGTGCCGGCGAACAGGGGCGCGGCTTTGCCGTTGTCGCGACTGAAGTGCGTAACCTGGCGCAGCGCTCCGCATCGGCAGCCCGCGAAATCAAGAGCTTGATTGGCGACGCGGTCAGTCAGGTCGAGCGCGGTTCGCAGCTGGTCAATCAGACCGGCGATACGATGCAGGAAATCGTCGAGAGCGTGCAGCGGGTCACCGAAGTCATCGGCCACATCACCCAATCGAGCATCGAACAGGCAAGCGGCATCGAGCACATCAATCTGGCCATCGTCGAGATGGACCGGGGCACGCAGGAAAACGCCGCGCTGGTGGAGCAAGCCGCGGCGGCCGCTGAGGCACTGCGTGAACAGGCTGGCAACCTGACCATGGTGACCGGCGCGTTCAGGCTGGGCGCAACGAACGTGCTCAGCGCGCCGACCTGACAGCAGGTTGAGCGACGGCTGCGCAGTAGTAAAACCTGGCACCAGACTTATGCCCGTTTTTTGTGAACAACATTGTGCATAACCATGTGGAATACCTTCGCACGCTACGATCTGTCGGCACTTGCAGGGCTGCCTTATTTTTAAGCAGCCCTGCCGATCGTGCCCGACCGACGCCGCTATTACCACATCAAATCGTCGGGAATCTGGAACGCGGCATACGGATCGTCCGCATCAATTTCGGTGCTGGCCTTGTTCACCCGCACCACCATCGAGGCGTCCCGCTCCGCAATCTTGTCGGCAATAATCCTCGGAACCAATTCGACGACAGGCCCCTGACAAACGATCACCAACCGCCCCGCCATCAAATGCGACTGGACCGCAGCCGACACGTAGAGTCGTTCGATCTTGTTACCGTGGGTAAAATTGTAGGCAATGTCGCCGGCACCCTTGCTCTGGCGATTTTTTTGTACCATCTGGGCAATTTGCGCCACGATCGCCTTTTGCATCGCAGCAGCGTCGCGCTGCGCGTTAAGTTCACGGGCCCGCTCGGCATTCTTGCGCTGCGTCTCAAGAGCGGCCACGCGCGCCTCATCGACGCTCTGCGTTCCGGTGCGGCGTTCGACCTTCTTCTGTTTGTTCTTGTCCTGGTTGGCCAGTTTGGCTTTGTTCTTGTCGACCAGGCCGGCTTTCAAAAACTGTTCTTGCAACGAGGCCATAAGTGCTAATCCATAAAAGTGGTGGGCCGGCTCGCGCGAATCCGGCGGCCAGCGATAACGTCAAGCATAACAAACATGTCGCTGCCACCAGCACGAAATCGCTGCGGCTCTATCCCTCGTCGTTATCGCACAGGTGAATCACCGCAGATGACGGTTTATTGACACGGCAATTTCCCACGATACGAAAAGCGGTTTTCATATCGCGTGATGCCGACCGAAATAAATCACCAAACCCATTTCATTCATTGAAAATTCATTTCATATAACAAAATACAAAACATAAGTCATTGAAAATAATACGATTAATTTAAGTCCTCTGTCTTATATAAGACCTAGTCGATTTGAAAAAAACTCGTTATTATTCTTCCCATGCAGTCGCGCTTCGAATTCATGGCAAAGCTCACCGGGACAGCCTGATCGGAAGCGGCGATGTTCGAACCTTTTTCTTAATCTTGCTTTTCTCAATCTCACTTTTCACTATTTAGGATATGCCATGTCACAGTACCAAGACGACATCAAGATCATTGCCGGCCTGAAAGATAAAGAAGGTAGTGCCTGGAATGCGATCAACCCTGAGTCCGCCGCACGCATGCGCACGCAGAACCGCTTCAAGACTGGTCTGGACATTGCGAAGTACACCGCCAAAATCATGCGCGATGACATGGCTGCCTACGATGCCGATTCGTCCAAGTACACCCAGTCGCTGGGATGCTGGCACGGCTTCATCGGTCAACAGAAGATGATTTCCATCAAGAAGCACTTCAACAGCACCGAGCGTCGCTACCTGTACCTGTCAGGCTGGATGATTGCCGCGCTGCGCTCCGAGTTCGGTCCGCTGCCAGACCAGTCGATGCATGAAAAAACCGCGGTTGCCGACCTGATCCGCGAGCTCTACACCTTCCTGCGCCAGGCGGATGCGCGTGAACTGGGCGGCCTGTTCCGCCAGCTCGACAGTGCCGAAGGTGCCGCCAAGCAAGCCATCCAGAGCCAGATCGACAACTTCATCACCCATGTCGTTCCTATCATTGCCGATATCGATGCCGGTTTCGGCAATGCTGAAGCAACCTACCTGATGGCCAAGCAGTTGATCGAGGCAGGTGCCTGCTGCATCCAGATCGAAAACCAGGTCTCCGATGAAAAGCAGTGCGGCCATCAAGACGGCAAGGTTACCGTTCCCCACGAAGACTTCCTCGCCAAAATCCGCGCGGTCCGTTATGCCTTCCTTGAGCTGGGTATCGACGACGGCATCATCGTTGCGCGTACCGACTCGCTCGGCGCTGGCCTGACCAAGCAAATCGCGGTGACCCGCGAGCCAGGTGACCTTGGCGACCAATACAACTCGTTCCTCGACGCCGACGAAGTCTCGATTGACGCCATGAACAATGGCGACCTGGTCATCAAGCGCGATGGCAAACTGGTGCGTCCGAAGCGTTTGCCTAGC
>CANFED010000173.1 GCA_947445995.1 Oxalobacteraceae bacterium
CGCACGCAGTTCGTCGTCAATGACATCCATGCCAATCTCGATACCGGCATCACGCTGGGCCTGCCGCTCAAGGGGTTGGACAATGCTCAGGAAGTGATCGACTTCGAGGCGCGCAAGGACATGAGTATCCTGTCGATCAGCATTTTTGACGAGACCGGTAGCGTGGTCTTTCACTCCGGCCAGCCGCTGGCCAGCAGCACCGTGCCGGCCAGCTGGAAGTCGCATATCGGCAGCAAGGGCAGCAAGGGCACGAGCGACTGGCAGGTCACCGGCGACGAGGAAACGACAATGGGTACCAGTCTGTCGAGCGTGATCGGCACGCCGCTGGGCGGGCTGGCAGTGCGCTATTCGCGCAGTCAGCACAATGCCGTGGTGGCCGCGTTTGGTCATGCGCTGATCGTCGCTTCGCTGATCGGCGTTGGCGTGACTGCGCTCGTTGCGATGGCGGGTATTCATTTGCTGATGGCCAGCACCAGCCGCAAACTCGGACGGATCGAAGAGTGTCTCGATGCGTCATTGCAGGAGAATGCGACCACAGCAACCACAGCCGCCAGCGAGTTCAGCCTGCTCGATGACGTCATCCGTACTTCGCGTAATGCGATGCAGGATCTCTCAATGACGCAACTCGATGCGCTCGATGCGCACCCGGACGGAGCGACACGATAATGCGCGACCTGTATCTGACCCCGGTGCGCCGTCTGTTCGCCTTTGCGCTGCTAGTCCTGCTGCTGTCGCAAGCGGCCATTTCATGGTTCGCCTGGTCCGTTATCGAGGAGCAGATTCGTCCGGAACTGGACCGCAAGGCATTGACCGTCGCGATCTCGGTCAACAACAAGATTATCCGCGCGCTGGACTACGGGATTCCGTTTGATCGACTGGCCGGCATCCAGGATTTTTTCGAGCAGATCCTGAAAGAAAATGATGACCTCGCCTATCTGGTGATCGTCGATACCGCCGGCAAGGCCATGCATGCCAGTGGCCTGCAAGCAGAACAACTTGGTGCGGCATTGCCGGGCGTCGATGCCGCGGCCACCCAGCAGGTCGGCTTGCCGGTGCATTTGCCATCGTCGGTATCGAGTAACGACCGGCAGGCGTCGAATTTTCTGGATACGCCGGTGGTGATCCGGCATCACGGCGAGGTGGTCGGCTTTCTGCATGTCGGGGTCGACCAGAGTTTCATTGCCTCGCGTATCAGCGGGTTGCGCTATGACATCGGCATCATTCTGCTGACCAGCATGCTGATCGCGTTTGAGGTTCTGCTTTTTATTATTTCGCTCAATTACCTCGAACCGATGCGTCAGATCGCCGAGCTGATGGGACGCATGGCGGCCGGTGACTTCAGCTATCTCGCCATCGTTACGGTGAAGGAATCAATCGGTTCGCTGGCCGCACGACTGAACCGGATCGGGGTCCAGATGAACCTGCATTACACAGCGCTGGTGCAAAACGCGGCCGAAGCGGCAACCAGAGGGCCGGGGCAGGGCGTTGCTGCCGGCGCATTGCTGGCGCGCTTGCGGGCGGCGTATGTCTTTGCCGATGACGGGGGGACGCGCGGACTGGTCCAGCAGCGCATTGTCTCGATCCGCATCCTGACCTTCCTGTTCATGTTTGCCGAGATGCTGTCGCGCTCGTTCCTGCCGCTGTACGTCGGTACGTTGCCCGGTCCCGGCTTCGGCATCGCAGGCGATTTTGCGGCCAGCATTCCGATTACCGCCTACCTGCTCGGTGTCGCCTGCAGCCTGCCGTTCGCCGGACGCTGGTCGGATCGCACCGGCCGTCGCAGCAGCTACACGCTGGGCGCAGCCATCCTGATCGCGGGCTTGCTCTGTACCGGACTGGCCAATGGATTCTACGGGCTGGTGCTGGCGCGGGTCATCTCGGGAGCCGGTTACGCGCTGATGTTCATGGCCTGCCAAGGCTACGTGATTGACAACACCGATGACAGTAATCGCAGCCAGGGCATTGCCGCCTTTGTCAGCGCGATCATGGTGGCAGAAATTTGTGCCCCGGCGGTCGGCGGCATACTGGCCGACCGGATTGGCTACCAACTGGTATTCGTGTTCGGTGCGGTGATCGCCTTGCTGGCGGCCTTGCTGGCGATCCGCACGCTGGACAATTCACGGGCTCGCGGCGTGAGCGATGTCAAACAGCGCGGCGGGGCGTTTGCCTTGCTGCTCAAGAACTCGCGCTTCATGGCGATTTCAATACTGGTCGGTATTCCGGCCAAGCTGCTATTGTCCGGCTTTCTGATTTATCTGGTGCCGGTGATCCTGACCGGACTGAACAGTTCGAAATCGGAGATCGGCCGTTACGCGATGTTGTACGGCATCCTGACGCTGTCACTGACGCCGCTGTTTGCGCATTTTGCCGACCGCTTCCGCGCGCATGCGTGGATGGTCGGCGTGGGCGGTCTGCTGACCGGCGCGGCCTTGCTGCCCATCCTGTTCGAGGCCAGTACCGGCAATGTCCTGCTGGGGATTGCGGCGCTCGGGCTCGGCCAGGCCATGAGCATTTCGGCGCAACTGGGACTGGTGACCAAGGTCACGAAAGCCGAGGCGGCCACGGAAGGCGCGACGGCAGTGCTCGGCATCTTCCGGCTCATCGAGCGCCTCGGTGGCGCGGCCGGTCCGGCCATCGCCGGTGCGCTGGCCGCGCTGGTTGGTCCAGCCAGGGCAATGGCGGCGCTGGGCGCATTGGGCGTGGTGTCGTCGGTGCTGTTTCTGATCATCTTCGCCATCAGCAATGCGCGCTCGGGTGAATCCGGCGTCACCGGCCATCGAGGTGTCGCATGAGCCGGCGGCGCAGCCTGCTGGCGGCGGGACTGGCCGGGATGGCCGTCGCCGTTCTGCCGGGTGCCGGGTTTGCACAAGGCAAACCGGTGCGTCCATTGCGCATCTTCATGATTCTGTATCGCGGTGAAACCGATGTCGAAAAAGGGTTCCGTGACTACTTCGCCAGCAGGCAGATTGTGGTGGAACTGATCGTGCGCGATGTCGAACAGGATGTCACCCGCGTCGCGGCACTCGTCACCGAGGCGCGCGCACTGCAGGTCGATCTGATTTATACCTGGGGTACGCCGGTCACGCTGGCGGTGGTCGGCAAAAGCAATGCCGTTGATCCGGAACGTCATGTCACCACTATCCCGGTGGTCTTCACGATGGTCGCCTCGCCGCAAGGTGCCGGACTGGTCGGGGCAAATGGACTATCGGGACGCAATATCACCGGTGCCTCGCACGTCGTGCCAATCGACCAGCAACTCGGTGCCATCCGCGCTTACCGCGCATTCAAGCGGCTGGCGGTCCTGTTCAATCCGGCCGAGCCGAATTCGGTGCGCATCGTCAAGGAGTTGCGCGAGGCATCCGAGCGCGACGGCTTCACATTGCTGGAACAGGCCATCCCGCTCGACGACCAGAAAAAGCCGAACGAAGCGGCGCTACCGGCACTGATTGAAAAGATCGCCCGTTTGCGGCCGGAATTTCTGTATCTCGGTCCCGACAGCTTCATCGGTGCCAATCGCAAGATGATTACCGAGACCGCGCTGCAGCATCATCTGCCGGCGTTTTCGGCAACTGAAATCATGCTGCGCGAAGGACGTGCACTGTTCGGGCTGGTCTCGCGCTACGAGAACGTCGGCCGCTTGACGGCCTACAAGGTTGAGCAGATTTTGGTCGGCAAGATTCGTCCGCAGGAGATCGCCGTCGAAACACTGGCGCGCTTCTCGTACATCGTCAACATGTCGGTGGCGGCCGAACTTGATCTCTATCCATCGCTGAAGGTGGTCAATTTTGCCGAAGTGATCCGTTGATCACGGCGCTGGCCAAAGGCGTGGTGCGTTGGCGTACGATCGGCGCGCACGAGGCAGTCATCGCCCATGCGCTGCATCTCGACGCCATCAGCGGCATGGCGTCGCATCTGGTGCGGGCCGACACGCTGGAGCATTTCATTGAACATACCGGCAAGGACGGTCTGATCTTCGCCGGCTTTGCCGATCAGGTCGGCATGGTGGCTTATGGCGTGGTGGGCTTGTCGTCGTCAACGGTAGAGCACATGACCCATCTGCTTAAGGTTCCGGCAAAAGATTGCGCCCGCTTCGGCATTCTGGACGGGGCTGCATCGCTGCCATCCTGGCGCGGGCAGGGCCTGCATCAGGCGCTCATCGATACCCGCATCGCCCATGCCAATTCGCTGGGCTATTCGCTGACCGGCGTGACGGTCGCACCCGGAAATATTTCAAGCCTGCGCGGATTGCTGCATGCACAGTTCCAGGTGCGCGCGGTAGCCACGCTGTATCAGGGTTTTCCGCGTCTGGTGCTGCAACGCGATGCGCTTGCGGTCACGCCGCAGTGGTATCTGCTGCGCAAGGTCGAGGCGATTGATGTGATGGCGCACCAGGCTGCACTGAAAGACGGCCTCACTGGCTATGGTTTTTCAGCCGACGACCGCGGCACCGTCATGATGCATTACGGGATCAACGTCAATGACAATTCGAAGCGCGGCCGTCGCACGCGGGCCTGATCGCGCTGGCTACGGATGAATCTTCCGGTAAATCGTATTGCGCGATACCCCCAGCGCGCGCGCCGTGGCCGAGACATTGCCATCGTGCGCGGCCAGCGATTTCTGGATTACCGACAGTTCGACATCTTCGAGCGTGGCGAGATCGTCGTGCGGCACGGTCAGGACCGACGGACTTGCGGTCGGTCTGGTCAGCGCGATATCGTCGAGGAAGTCGTCCGGCAAATGCTCCAGACGGATTTCATGGTCGTCGCCGGTCATGACCATCGCCGTGCGCATCAGGTTGGTCAACTGGCGGAAATTGCCAGGCCAGCCGTGGACGCGGAACAGTTCCATGACGTCCGGTGCGATCGTGTACCGCACGCCATTGCCTTCGGCGGTCAGCAGCTTGTCGATGACCACGTCGAGGTCGGTGCGGTCGCGCAGCGGTGGCAAGCGCACCACCAGTCCATTGAGCCGGTAGTACAGGTCATCACGGAATTCATTGCGCGCAATCATATCGCGCAAGTTGCGATTGGTCGCACAGGTCAGCGCCACATTGACCGGGATCGACTTGGAGCTGCCCAGTGGCGTCACCATGCGCTCCTGCAGCACGCGCAATAGCCGGGCCTGCAGGTTCAATGGCATGTCGCCGATTTCATCGAGGAACAGCGAGCCACCGTTGGCTTGCAGGATCTTGCCGATGCTGCCTTTCTTGCGCGCGCCGGTGAACGCGCCATCTTCATAACCGAACAGTTCGGACTCGATCAGCGTCTCCGGGATTGACGCGCAATTGACCGCCACGAACGGGCCGGCCTTGCGCGGCGAATCATTGTGGATCGCTTGCGCCAGTAATTCCTTGCCGGTGCCGGTCTCGCCGGTGATCAGGATGGAGATATCGCGGCCGATAACTTTTTTCAGCTTATCGATGACGATGGCGACATGTTCGTCACCGGTATTCAGATAGCGCAGGCTGGACAGGCGCGCCTTGCTTTGCTCATGATTGCTTTGCGGTGGCGTGACAGCGGTCTCGTCATCCGCGCTGCGCGCATTGTCGGTCGTGTGCTGGAAACTGGTGGTGGGCAAGCGCAGGTCGGCGCACTTCGCATACACCCGCACGCCGCTGTGCAGGCACAGTTGGAGCGGGCCGGGCGAGGCCGTCCTGTAGTGATCCAGCAGGGCCGAGATCGGCATGCCGAACAGCGAACTGAAGGTATGCGTCTGCAAGGCCGACATCGGCAGGCCGAGCTGGAACAGGCCACTGCGACTGGCCGACAGAAAGCGTCCGCCCGGTGTGAAACTGGCAATGCCTTCCATCAGCGTGCCGAGAAACTCCGGCCGGCTGTGAAAGCTCAGCTTGACCGCATCCTGATAGGCCGCAGCGAACAACTGGTTCTCGATCATCTGCGCTGACATGCGTACCAGCGCCATCGTGTGCTTGTGAAAATTGTGTTGATCGCCGGTCACATCGAGCACGCCAACCACATTGCCCATCACGTCGAAGATCGGCGCGGCCGAGCACGTGAGGAAACGATTGGCATCGAGGTAGTGCTGGTCGGCGTGGATGATGGTCGGGATTTTTTCGGCGATGGCGGTGCCGATTGCATTGGTGCCCTTGCTTTGCTCGGACCAGGCCACGCCCGGCGAGAGCGCCACGCGGTCGGCTTTTTCGAGGAAGTCGGCGTCGCCCAGCGTGTGAATGATCAACCCCGTGACATCGGTCAGGATCACCATGTTGTGGGTATTGATGATTTGCTCGTAGAGCGTTTCCATCACCGGCGCGGCGTGGCTGTGCAGCAGACGGTTTTGTTCCAGCACCAGCGCCATGTCGGCGCGGCCGAGCGGATCGTAATCCGGCGCGGCGGTTTTCGGGATGCCGTAGTTGGCGGAACGCTGGTGGGCTTCTTCTATCATGGTGACGTCGAAGTCAGCAGGAAGTGTGCCAACTGCGATGCCAACTGCGGTGCCAACTGCCGTGCGGCGGCTATCGTCACGCGAACGCTTGTCGATCAGGGTTTGCATCTGTTGTCTCCAGCTATTTTTGTGGGCGTAATGACAACCCGGTTTGTGTCTTAATGTAGCACTGTTCCGATTCGATACAGCGGATTTCTCGGTGGTTGACGCAGGGGGAGGGCTTCCCGCATGGCACGCGCTTTGCGTAGAGAGGGTATCTATTAATCGAGGAGACTCCCAATGAAAACACGGACCGGCCGCATCGCGGCACAACTTCTGATCGCGGCATCGGCACTGCTGAGCCTGCCGGTGCTGGCGCACGGCGATGTCACGCCTCAGGCGGTTGATACCGCTACGCTGAAACCGCTGGGCGAGGGCTGGCGCGAAGAAAATCCGTATGGCGGTGACAAGGAAGCGATCCGTATCGGCTCGTCGGCGTATGGCCAGAACTGCGCGCGCTGTCATGGTCTGGAAGCGGTCTCCGGCGGTATCGCTCCGGACCTGCGCAAGCTCGACCGCGACTGCGTGATCCAGAGCGATGCCGCCAAAAAGCAGGCCTGCTACAAGGAAAACGACGCCTATTACCTGGCCTCGGTACGACACGGCAAGACCCGTAACGGCGCGGTCTACATGCCACCGTTCGAAGGCATCATCAGCCAGGAAGGCCTGTGGTCGATCAAGGCCTACCTCGAAACGCTGCGCGTGATGCCGGCGGTTGCTACTGCCAAGTAATTCCATTTTCCTGAAAGGTTTTCCGATGAGGGTTTCGTTAAGAAGAAGGACTGTGCTGCTGGCCGTCATGGTCTGTAGCGGCATGCTGATGTCGCTGCCGGCGCGCGCGGATCTGGAAAAAATCCGCCAGCTGGGCACGCTCAGCGTCGGTGTGTATGACGACAATTTGCCGTACTCGAAAAAAGCCGGCGGCATCACTGGTATTGATGTCGACGTGGCGCAAGCGCTTGGCAAGAAGATGGGTCTGAAGGTGTCCTTCCTGCCTTTTCCGGCCGGCGAAAATCTCGATGACGACTTGCGCAACATGGTCTGGAAAGGCCATTACCTTGGTTACGGACCAGCCGACGTGATGATGCATGTGCCGGTCGATCCGCTGCTGATGAACCAGAATCCGCAAGTCACGATTTTCGCGCCGTATCACACGGACTCGGTCAGGCTGGTGCGCAACGTCGCGTCGGTCCCGCAGTTCGAGGGCATGGCTTCGATGGCCGGAAAAAAAATCGGCGTCGAAAAAATATCGATTTCGGCGATGGTGTTGCTGGGTGAAGAGAATGGTCGGTATCGGGACGATGTGCGCATTTTTCCGACCGGTGTGGATGCGCTTGAAAAGCTGAAGGCGGGCGAGCTGGATGGTGTCCTTGCCAGTCGTTCCGAGATCGAATCGGTGTTGCGCGATGACCCGCGTTTCGAGATGCGCGAAGTGTCTTTTCAGCGCTTGCCGCGCAAGGGATGGACGGCCGGTCTCGCTGTTAAAAAAGATAATCCTGAACTGGCCAGTGCGTTGAAGGCGGCGATGGAATCGTTGTTTGAATCGGGCGAGATGTTGCGTATTTTTGCCCGGCATGGAGTGCAGATCGTCAAGCCGTAATTGAGGTTGCCGGATTGTTTTTTCACCGTTCCGCCGCTTTGGCCGAACGGTTTTTCTTTGTCTGCCTGTTCGGTGCAATGCCCTTCGGTTATTGCACCCTCCGGCCGGTGGTTGAAGCGGGCCGTAGGGTGGGCACGGGGTCATCGTGCCCACGCGAATGAACCGCCGAAGCATGTGTTGGTCGACATTCCTGGTTCGCGCGCGTGGGCACAAAGAGCCGTGCCCACCCTATGGCCTAAAATTCATAGGGTGCAATAACCGAAGGGCATTGCACCGATTGCCCCATCCGCACCACCCCAACCGCGTGCTCAAAAAAAGCGCATCCCTGTCACAGGTGATCCGATTTATCACAACGCCGACCGACGCTATCCACCACAAACACGATGCCAGCACCAGATCACGACTGGCACGCGATTTGCGCTA
>CANFED010000174.1 GCA_947445995.1 Oxalobacteraceae bacterium
CAAATGATCGGCATGCGCATGCGTTTCAAGAATCCACTGCACGCTGGCGCCAAGTTCGCGCACACGGGCGATCAGCTTGTCGGCCGAGCGAGTGCCGGTGCGACCGGCCTTCGGATCGTAGTCGAGCACACTATCGATTAGCGCGCATTGTCTGGTCGACGGATCCAGCGCCAGATAGCTGACGGTCCAGGTTTCAGGATCGAAGTGGCCTTCGACGAGTAGTTGTGCAGGAGTGGTCATGGCATATCTCCGATAGACGCGGGTTCGAATAGTCTTGTTTGAGCAAAGGTGATCGCAATAACCATACCAGTCCCTGTGCGGGGACAACATGGGCGCGTTTCCGGGCAAGACACGCCGGACGACCGGAAATTCAAGCCGACGACGACAAGGTAAGACTGTCATTGGCAGTCAGTACTGCCGTTAATGGCAGTCCGCAACGCACCAGAAATTGTCTGGCACTGTCTTCATGACGAACGACGATGTGGATCTCCGTTCGGCACACGACAATTCGGGCTACGAGTCCATCAGTACGACAAGTTACACTCTGCATCCATTCAGGGACATCCGTCACCACGAAGCCGAGTTGCAGCACAAAACAAGATGGACTCTCTCGCGATCCGGTGTCCGCTAGCGCTTAAACACACCACCTTTCATTGTCCATTTTCCGGAGACAACATTTCATGCTCATCAATTGCGTCGCCTATCAGGAAGGCAAGAAACTGAGCGACGTTCCCGTCGAAGACATCAGCGAGTACATCAAGATTGCGGATTGTCTGGTCTGGGTCGCCTTAAAAGAGGCCGAACCGGCGGAACTCGAACAGATGCAACACGAATTCGGCTTGCATGAGTTGGCCGTCGAGGATGCGCGGTCCGGACATCAACGACCAAAAATTGAAGAGTATGGTGATTCGCTCTTTGCGGTCATGCACTCCGTCGAACTGGTGGATGGAAAATTGATTGTCGGCGAGGTGGATGTTTTTGTCGGGGAAAATTATGTGCTCTCCACGCGCAACCGCTCCCAACTGGGATTTCTTGGTGTGCGGGAACGCTGCGAACGCGAACCGCACCAGCTCAAGCAAGGTCCCGCCTTCGTGCTGTATGCATTAATGGACGCGGTGGTAGATCGCTATTTCCCGGTCCTGGAGGCGCTTGAAGCGGAACTCGAAACAATCGAAGAACAGATCTTTATAAAAGGCGCGCAACGCGCCAATGTAGAACGGCTCTATGAACTCAAACGCAAGGTAGTGACGCTCAGGCACGCTGTTGCGCCATTGATGGAAGCGGTCGGAAAACTGGATGGAGGCCGCGTGCCGCCGATTTGCGTCAACACAAAAGAATACTTCCGGGACGTGCATGATCATCTTTACCGGATCAACATGTCGATCGATTCGATTCGCGACACCATCGGTACAGCCATCCAGGTCAACCTGGCGATGGTAAATATCGATGAGAGTGAAGTGAACAAACGGCTCGCCGGATGGGCCGCGATTTTTGCGGTGGCCACGGCATTTTTTGGTGTCTGGGGCATGAATTTCCAGCACATGCCGGAGTTGCAGTGGACGTACGGTTATCCGGTCGCGCTGGGGATCGTGGCGACAGTATGCGGCTACTTGTATTACCGCTTCAAGAAATCGGGTTGGCTGTAACGACAGCGGCAGCGCCGGTATTGCGTCGTCTGTCGCAGCCGGCAAAAGTTTATCGTTCGCCGCAACGCGCCAATATCTGTTTGGCGATCCCGCGCAGGATGTTGACTTCTTCGGTTTCCAGTCCGGTGCGGGCGAACAGTCGCTTGAGGCGCGGCATCAGTTTTTTCGGGCTGTCGGGCTTGAGGAAATCGATCGCTACCAGTGCCTGCTCCAGATGCTGGTACATCCCTTCGACTTGCGTCAGGCCGGCGGCGTCACCTTGAAAACCGACCTCGGTGGCGACCAGTTCGTCCCCCAGCGCCGCCATCCGGCATTCATACGCCAGCACCTGTACCGCCTGGCCGAGGTTCAATGACGAGTACGCCGGATTGGCCGGAATGTTGATCAGCACATTGCACTTCTCGACGATTTCATTGGGCAAACCGAAACGCTCGTTGCCCAGCACCAGCGCCACGCGCAATCCGGCGTTAGCGGCGACCTCGGTGGCAAGCTTGCGCGGCCCGGTCACTGGCGGCGAGAATTCGCGCAACCGGGCACTGACCGCAGCGGCGTAATTGCAATCGGCCAGCGCTTCCTCGATGGAACCAACAATGCGCGCATTGGCCAGCACATCCTGTGCGCCACTGGCAAAGGCGATCGCTTCGTCCTGCTGCGCGGCATCCGCAAAACGCGGATTGACCAGCACCAGATCGGTAAATCCCATGGTCTTCATGGCCCGTGCGGCGGCACCGATATTGCCGGGCCGGCTGGTCTCGACAAGGATAAAACGCAGGCGAGTGAAAAGAGACGTGTCGATTTGGGCAGTGTTCATTTAAAATGGTCGCCATTCGCGGCACGTTGGAAGGTTAGACGATGCTGCATCGCTCATTAATTTCAATTTAGGTGGACCGTCCGATGGTGGCGGCTTTGCCATTTTAACGGAACCGCTATGAATCCCTTTCTCAATACCGCGATCAAGGCCGCACGTCGCGCAGCTGCGGTCATCAACCGCGCTTCATTCGACCTCGACCGCGTCAAGTTCGTCGAAAAATCCCCGAATGATTTCGTCACCGAAGTCGACCAGGCTGCCGAGCAAGCGATCATAGAGATTCTGACCAACGCCTATCCGACCCACGCCATCCTCGCCGAAGAAACCGGCGCCTCCGACAATCTGAACGACGAAACCGAAAACGTCTGGATCATCGATCCGCTCGACGGCACCACCAATTTCATCCACGGCTTTCCGCAATACTGCGTATCGATCGCGCTGCAACAGCGCGGCGTCATCACGCAAGCCGTGATTTACGATCCGACCCGCAACGACCTGTTCACCGCCTCGAAAGGTGCCGGCGCCTACCTCAATGACAAGCGCCTGCGCGTCTCCAAGCGTGACCGTCTGCAGGATGCACTGATCGGTACCGGTTTCCCGTTCCGTAACCTGCAAGGCCTTGAGGAATATATCGACATGTTCCGCATCATGACCCAGAAGTGCGCCGGTTTGCGCCGTCCTGGTGCTGCTGCGCTGGATCTGGCGTATGTTGCCGCCGGTCGCCTCGATGGCTTTTTCGAAAAAGGCCTGAAGCCTTGGGACATGGCGGCCGGTTCGTTGATGGTGACCGAATCCGGCGGTATCGTCGGCACCTTCGCCGGCGAATCCGATTACCTGTACAAGGATGAAGTCATCGCAGGTTCGCCAAAGATTTTTGCGCAGATGGTTGCGGCTCTCGGACCATTCGCCAAATAAAAACTGCCTGTGCGGGACCGGTCAGCGCCGGCCTCGCGCAGAAGCACTGCTATACTCCGGGCACGCGGCACATCGTCCAGTCTACTTGCCGCTGTCTATTTGACCCACGCATCCTAATCAGTTTGCCTGCGACTGGCGCCCCTGGTGGCGACAGGCCAATTTCTCTATAAAGTTCCTATGTCATTTGCTCAACTCGGCCTCTCGGCCGATATCGTGCGCGCCGTCACCGAACACGGCTATACCGACCCGACCCCGATTCAGGCTCAGGCGATTCCCGCCGTCCTGCTCGGCGGCGACCTGCTGGCAGGCGCACAGACCGGCACCGGAAAAACCGCCGGTTTCACGCTGCCACTGCTGCACCGGTTGTCGACCAGCGCGTCGGCACCAACCACCAATACCGCGACCCGTCCGATTCGCGCGCTGATTCTGGCACCGACGCGCGAACTCGCCGCGCAGGTCGAAGAAAGCGTGCGCACCTACGGCAAATACCTGAAGCTGACCTCGGCCGTGATTTTCGGTGGTGTCGGCATCAACCCGCAAATCAAGCTGCTCAAGCATGGCGTCGATATCCTCGTTGCCACGCCCGGTCGCTTGCTCGACCACATGGGCCAGGGCACGGTCAACCTGTCGCAAGTCGAAATCCTGATCCTCGACGAAGCTGACCGCATGCTCGACATGGGTTTCATCAAGGACATCAAGAAAGTCCTCGCCGTGTTGCCGAAGAAGCGCCAGAACCTGCTGTTCTCGGCCACCTTCTCGGACGAAATCAAGACGCTGGCCGATGGCTTGCTCAA
The DNA here is from genome assembly GCA_947445995.1 of Oxalobacteraceae bacterium. Taxonomy (GTDB): domain Bacteria; phylum Pseudomonadota; class Gammaproteobacteria; order Burkholderiales; family Burkholderiaceae_D; genus Actimicrobium. Next base: position 4,164 of record CANFED010000174.1, read on the forward strand.
TGCGCCAAAAATGATTGAAGTCGCCCGTCGCAATTCGACCGTCGAAATCATCTCGCAGAAAATTTATCCGGTTGACCGCGACAAGAAACATCCGCTGCTGGCACACCTGATCAAGACCAACAACTGGCCGCAGGTGCTGGTCTTCACGCGTACCAAGCACGGTGCCAACAAGCTCGTCGAACAACTCGAAAAAGACGGTATCAGCGGCATGGCGATCCACGGTAACAAGAGTCAGTCGGCCCGCACCAAGGCACTGGCCGAGTTCAAGGATGGCAAGCTGCAAGTGCTGGTCGCCACCGACATCGCTGCACGCGGTATCGACATCGACCAGTTGCCGCATGTGGTCAACTACGACTTGCCGAACATCCCGGAAGATTATGTCCATCGCATCGGCCGTACCGGTCGTGCTGGTGCCACCGGCGAGGCGGTGTCACTGGTCTGCGTCGACGAACATGAAATGCTGCGTGACATCGAGAAGCTGATCAAGCGCGAATTGCCGAAAGAAGTCGTGCCCGGCTTCGAACCCGATCCGCATGCGCGTGCCCAGCCAATCCAGCTGCGCAGCGGCAATGGCGGCGGCGGTGGCCGTGGTCAGCCACAAGGCCGGACTGCGGTCGTCAAGACCCGTGTCTCGCCGACTGCCAAGCCTCAAGGCGGTGGTCCATCGAAGAGCTTCGGTGCGGTCAAGTCATCAGCGCCGCGCCGCTCGGGTGGCCGCGGACGCTAAGTCCTTCACCCATCAAGCTTCAAGCATCACAATCGTGTGGAGGCAAACGCCTTCGCACGACCGCACGACCGAATTTTTGGCTACACTGCCCGGACCAGACGACCGAACGACCAGACACGGCCCATTTTCCATGCGATCACCCGCACCGACTTTGAAACGACCGCCCGGCATGCCGCACACGTTGCGTGGCACCGTGCTGTCCCGTGACCCAGTGAGGTCCGTATCATGACGCAGCGTCCCGCTGAGTTCGGGCGCTTGCTGGCACGCTTGCTGACGCGCTTTCAAGTGCAGATTCTGCTGCCGGTGCTGGGTCTGCTGACGCTGACCTTGCTCTGGACCGTGATTTTTTTTCAGCTTCAGGATGGCCGCTCCGTCGCTCTGGAAGAAGCCACCAGCCAAGTCGAAACACTCAGCAAGGACTACGCAGATCACAGCGGGCGCCTGTTACGCCAGGTCGACCAGGCCACGCAGTTCATCAAGTTCGCCTACGAGCAGCGGCAACAGGCATTCCGGCTGGACGAACTGGTTCAACGCAAAGGGGTCATGCCGGCCGAGCTGATGCTGGGCGTGACGATTTCGGACGCCAACGGCAATGGTGTCGCCGGCGTCCATACGTCAGGTCTCGACGACATCTCCGACCGCGATTACTTCAAGGCCCATGCGCAACGTGATGACGACAAGCTTTACATCAGCCGCGCCTTGCTGGAAGCCTACTCGACGCAATGGTCGATCATCGTCAGTCGCCGGCTCAATCGCCCCGACGGCAGCTTTGCCGGTATCGTCGCAGTCACGCTGAAGCAATCGTCGCTGTCGGCCTATTCGCCCAACCGGACCGGTCCGAAAAGCTTTGTTGGCCTGCTTGGCGACGATGGCGTCTTTCGTGCCGGACGGATCGGAGCCACGCCGTTTGCCGGTGACGATCAATCCTTTGCAGGCTGGATCAAGCCGGCCACGAAAACCGGTTCTACCACCATCGTCCGTGACAGCCCGGTTGATCTTGTCAGGCGCATTTTCAGCTTCCAGCAACTCAATGATTTCCCGCTGGTTGCCGTGGTTGGCATCGACGAGCAGAGCGCGCTGGAGCCGTATTACCGGGGTCGCGTCTCGACACTCTGGTCGGGCGTCTTCGGCTCGCTCGGACTGCTGCTGTTTATCGCCATCCTGATGCGCCTGAGTGCCCGCCTGCGCCAGAGCGAACTGGCAGCGGCGCAGGCGCAGGCGGCATTTCGCGCCGCCGCTGAAGGCAGCCTGGATGCGCTGACCATTTTGCAAAGTCAGCTCGACAGCAACGGCACGATTACCGATTTCACGATCCAGGCAATTAACGACCGGGGTGCCGGCCTGCTCAAGCGCGACCGCGATGACCTCATCGGCCAGTCGCTCTGCCGCGTTGTACCAAGCACGCGCAGCAGCGGCTTTCTCGACAAATACCTGCACGTCGTCGAGAGCGGCACGCCGATCGAAGAAGAGTTTCAAATCAGCACCGGCAACGGCGGGCGACTCTGGTTGCGCCAGCAGGTGGTCCCCATTGATGGCGGCATCGCCATCACCACGCGCGATATCTCGGCACGCAAGGAAGCCGAACTGGAGACCCGCAACAGCCGCGCCTTCCTGCAATCGCTCATTGATAACTTGCCGCTGATGGTCTACGCCCGCGACATGCGCGGCACTAGCGCCAGAACCATTGTCTGGAACGAGACCGCCGAAACCGTCACCGGATATGCATCCGACGTGGTCCTCGGAAATGATGACGAAGAACACTTCCCGGCAGAGATACGCGCGACCTTCAACGAACTTGAATCGCGCATGACCGCCACCCCGATGGTGATCAACGTCCCCGACATGGCCTTCACGAGTCGCGCTGGCGAACTGCATTTTTTGCGCATCGTAGCCGTGCCGCTGCGCGATGAGAACGGCAACCTGGAATATGTACTCGGCATCGCCGAAGACATCACCGTCAGCCGGCGCCAAGAGCTGACTCTGCGCAGCAAGCAGGCCGAGCTGGCCGCCGCCAATGATGCGTCGCCGCTGGGACTGTTCCGCACCGACCCGGACGGCAATTGCACCTACGTCAATCGAACTTACGAAGAGATGTCCGGGCTGGCTACCGCGCAAGCAATGGGCGATGGCTGGGTCAGGGCAATCCATCCTGAAGACCGCCTCAAGGTGTTCCAGGCGTGGGGACATGCGACCGGCGAACACGCGTCCTATCAAGGTGCCTACCGCTTCCGGCATGACAATGGTCGCATCGTCTGGGTCTCGATGAAGACCGCTCCCATCGTCGTCGATGGCGCGGTCGAAGGCTATGTCGGCAGCGTCGACGACATCACCCTGCGGCGCGAATCCGAACTGGCGCTGAGCAAGAGCGAACAGCGGCTGCGCACGATCACCGATACGCTGCCGGCGCTGGTCGCCTTCGTCGATGCCGAACAGCGTTACCGCTTCAATAATCTGGCCTACCAGCGCGCGTTCGGCATCAACCGCGAAGACATCAAGTACCAGACCATCCGCGAGTTCGTCGGCGAAGAACAATACGCGGTCATGTCACCCTACCTGGACCGCGCGCTGCAAGGCGAGCGGGTCACCTTCGAACATGAAGAAGGCAGCGGCGACGACAGCCGCTGGGCCGAAGCCACCTATATTCCGCAACTCGACGATGACGGCAAGGAAGTCGTTGGCATCCATATGATGATGCATGACATCACCGACAAAAAACACGAACAGGGCCGGCTGCTGCAACTGGCGCAAGTCGACAGCCTGACCGGATTGCTCAACCGTGCCGGCTTCGAAAAGAAACTGGCGCAGGCGCTCGAAGATGCGCACGAACAGCAGAGCCTGATGGCCCTGCTGTATCTCGATATCGATCATTTCAAGAGCATCAATGACACGCACGGACATCTGGTCGGCGATGCGTTGCTGAGAGCATTTTCGGGACGGCTGTCGCGCGCATTACGCTCGGTCGACACCATCGCGCGCCTCGGTGGCGACGAGTTCACCGTCATCATGGAAGACCTCACGCACACCGAGGATGCTGAAAAAACCGCCGGGAAAATCGTCGATTCGATGCGCGCGCTATTCAAGCTGGAAGGCTTGCCGCTGTCGATCACGGCCAGTATCGGCGTCGCTTTTTGCCCAGGCACGCTCATGGATGCAAAAGACTTGATCCGTCAGGCCGATGACATGCTGTATCAGGCCAAAGCCAGCGGCCGCAACCAGTATTGCGTGAAGCTGCCGGATCGTTGAGGTCGGCAGATCATCACCGCGAGATGGAATTCATCAGGGTAAATCCGGTCACCGGTGCGGTGCGCCATCTTGTACCGACCACCAGCGCGCCCTAGCCTTAGCCCTAGCCCTAGCCCTATAACTACCGGAAAATTCGAACACAATGAGTAGCGACAACCACACCCCGATGATGCAGCAATATTTGCGTCTCAAAGCCGATCATCCTGCCATCCTGCTGTTTTATCGCATGGGCGATTTCTACGAGTTGTTCTTTGACGATGCGGTCAAGGCAGCACGTCTGCTCGGCATCACGCTGACCCAGCGCGGCAATTCGAACGG
>CANFED010000175.1 GCA_947445995.1 Oxalobacteraceae bacterium
CGGTGCGCGCATGGTCGGCATGGCCGTGCGTGATGACGGCGCGATCGACCTTGCGCCACGGGTCGATGTAGAACTGCCCCGGCACGCAGTACAGGCCTTCGGGGCGGGCAACAATCAGGTCAGCCATTTAAATTTATCGGGATCAAAGAACATGAGTCTGGCGCAGATCGGCAAAGTGCGTCGGCGTTAGCCAGCCAGTTGCATTTTCAGCCAGCGTCCGGCGCGTGCGCCAAAGAGGTTGACGCCCAATCCGCGCAGCACCAGTATGCCGGCAATACTCTTCCACCAGTGCATGGGTTTGTCCAGCAGCAGCGTCGCACTGAGCATGCCGGTGACCGGCACCAGCAGCGCAAACGGCGCGATGGTCGAGGCGGGATATTTGCGCATCAGAATCGACCAGATGCCGAAACCGACCAGTGTGTTCGGATACGACTGGAACAGGATCGCTCCGGCCCTTTTTTTGCGGCATCGATCCAGTTGCACTCCGGCGGTAAATTGATGCGCCATATCGACAGCGGTGACCGGATGCGGCATGATCGAATCACGACACGCAATGCTGCGAGTGATCGTGACCTGAGTTCAACCCGCTACCTGTGATTGCGTCCATGACAGCTGCTTCTCCTGCACTTCCCAACATCGACAAGACCGCGGTTCGTGACGCGCTTCTGCAAAAGATCACCGGTGATTCCGCCTTGCCGGCATTGGGCAGTTCGATCAGTCAGGTGATTCACCTGGCTTCGTCGGGCGATGAGGCAGTACGCAACCTGGCCCATTACGTTTTATCGAACGCCGGCCTGACTCAGAAGATGCTACGACTTGCCAATACGGTGGTCTATCGTGCGGCATCCGGCGGACAGGTAACCACGATTTCGAAGGCCATTTTCTTGCTGGGTTTCGATGCGGTGAAAACCAGTGCGCTGGCGATGCTGCTGGTTGATGGCATGTCGGGCAAGCATGCACAGGATGTGCGGGCCGAGTTGTCGCTAGCCCTGTGCGCCAGTATCGTCGGGCGTGAACTGGCGCGACGCAGTCATTTCAAGGATTCCGAAGAAGCCGCCGTGGCTGCCTTGTTCAAGAACATGGGGCGTCTACTGGTGGCATCGCATGATCACCTGCTCTACAAGGAGATTGCCGCACTGATGAGTGCTGACGGACAGTCGGCGACACGGGCTTCGCTCACCTGTATCGGTTGCAGTTTCGAAGCGCTGGCCGAGGGCGTGCTCAACGAATGGAAGATACCCGACAGCATCGTCAAGGCGCTTGCTCCTTTGCCGGCAGGAGCCGTGAAGGTCGCCCGGAGTCGACACGAGTGGCTGCAGCAGGTAGCAGAATTTAGCGCTGCTGCCGCGGCCCTGATTGTCCAGAAGCGTGATCCGGTGGACGACACGGCCAGTCGCTTGCTGCTTGAACAATTCAGCACGGCGCTAAACCTTGACCAGACTGACATGGTGGCGCTGTACAAAACCGTGATCGAGCAAAGCCGGGCACTGATTGCGTCGAATGGACCGGAGCCTTTGCCGGTGGCGAGCACGGTGTCTGTCGCGCAGGAGTCGATATTACCTTCGGATATCATGATGCACGGCGAACTGGAACTGGAGATGGGTGTCGAGAACTTTTACCCGAGCGGCAAGCCGATGAATTCAAAGTCGCTGCTACTTGCGGGTGTCAAGGACGTTACGGAAATGATTTCGTCAGGCCGCTGCAAGGTCAATGATCTGATACTGCTGGTTCTGGAGACGCTCAATCACAGCCTGGGATTTCGCTTTGCCACCTTGTGCGTGTTCGATGCCCGTAGTGGTCAATTCCGCGCTCGGTTGTCATTGGGGCAGTTACCGCCATCGGTGCAGGCCGAACTCATTTTCTCAACAGGCAATGGCCGTGATCTGTTTGCTCTGGCATTGGCCAATGATGCCGACTTGCTGATTTCGGATGCGCGCGCGGCCAACATCACCGCATTGATTCCAGCCTGGCATCGCAGCGTGTTGCCCGATGCGCGCAGTTTCATTGTCTTGCCATTGCTGATCATGGGAAAGCCATTCGGACTGGTGTATGCCGATCGCATTCATGCGGCACCGGAGGGTGTTCCGAATGACGAAACCGCCCTGATCAAGATGTTGAAAGGGCAGTTGTTGGCAGTGCTGAAGCCGCACCATTGATTGCTGCGCTCCGGCGCAACTAGCGCAGCAGTAACCACATGACGAACGCTCCGCTCAAGGCAGCACAGCACAGCAGCAGGGCGCTGTGCAGCGTCAGTTTGCCGGTTGCCGGATGTCGTGCTGCCGGCGTTCTCAATGCCATGCGCAGTCGCCGCCGAGCGAGTTTGCGGTGGACCAGATAACGCTTGATATCAAACCTCATGTCGGCGGCGTGTTGATAGCGCTTGTCTGGTTGCTTGTGCATGGCTTTCATGGCGATGCGTGATAACGCCTTCGGTATCGTCGCATCGAGCACATGGGGCTGGTCCGGTATTTTGTTCCTTATCAGTTCAAGCAGCGCGTCCGTCTCGATGGCATGAAAGGGCGTGCGTCCTGTCAGCATTTGGTACATGACGGCACCGAGCGAATAGATATCGGTGCGGTGGTCGACGTTCTCGCCGCTACCCTGCTCGGGTGACATGTAGTTGGGTGTGCCGAGCAGGTTGTTGCAAAACAGCGTGTCGGGGTTGTCGGTGCAAGCGACGTGGACAGCGACACGGTTCGGCGCGCGTGCAATGCCAAAATCAACCAGCTTGGGTCGATGGTCGTCGACCAGGAAAATATTGGCCGGCTTGATATCCCGATGTACGACGTCGTGACGATGGGCATGGTCAAGCGCGCCGGCCACCTTGGCGCAGATCGCTGCAATCACGTCGAATTCGAAGGGGCGGCCGACATCCAGCAGGCTGCTCAGCGCGCTGCCCTCCAGGTGCTCCATCACAAGATACGTCTCCGGTCCCTCGATGGAGGCTTCAAAGATCGTCACGATGTGCGGATGTGACAGTCTGGCGGTCGCACGCGCTTCGTTGAGTAGTTGGCGGTCCTGCAGGCGGCGTTGTTGCGGCGACAGGTCACAATGAGACGTCTTGATCGCAACCGGTCGATCAATGACCGGATCATGGCCCTGATACACGGTACTGAGCGTTCCGCGCCCAAGTTCGCCAGTGATAAGAAAGCGTCCGATCCGGTTGCGGGACGGCATTGCAGTACGCGAGAAGTCAGGCAGGCTCATGAGATGAGGCGTGTTAAATCGACATCGCTCACGCTACCTGCTCACGCAAGTCGCCGTCAACCGCCTTGGTCAGTTATCGGTGCTGTTCGCAGTGCGAAACGGATTGCGTTCGTGCAGTTCATCCATGTAGGACTCGATACCGCCGGTCTCCCGCTCCAGAAAGCGTTCGATGGCATCCGAAAAGGACGGGTGCGCCAGCCAGTGTGCGGACCAGGTTTTTTGCGGCAGAAAACCGCGCGCCATCTTGTGTTCTCCCTGGGCACCCCCTTCAAAACAGGCCAGGCCATTGGCGATGCAATATTCAAGTGGCTGGTAATACGCGGTCTCGAAATGCAGACAAGGGACCTCGGCAATCGCGCCCCAATAGCGCCCGTAAAGTGTGTGGCCATTGTGAATTACCAGCGATGCGGCGATCGGCGTACCGGCGCGCTCGGCGATGATCAACAGGATGTTGTGGCCCATCGTCGCACCGATGCGCAGGAAAAATTCGAGACTCAGGTACGGCGTCGAATGATGGTCGGTGTATGTTTGCGCATAGCAGCGATTGAAAAATTCCCAGTCCTCGGCGCTGGCATCGGTGCCGGTCACCTGGCGGAAAACAATGCCCTGTTCCGCAACCTTGCGGCGTTCGGCGCGGATGTTCTTGCGTTTCTTGCGCTCCAGCGACTCCAGAAAATCATCGAAGCTGGCATAGCCCGGATTAAGCCAATGAAACTGCACGCCGGCGCGCAACATGAAGCCCGCCTCCTTTAACTGGTTTGCCTGCGCCTCGGGGGGGTAAAGTACGTGCGTGGACGAGACCTGGCTGTTGACCTGTACTGCGCACAGAGCCTCCACCAATGCCGCGCGCGCAGCGTCATCGCGTGCCAGCAAGCGACCACCGGTTACCGGTGTGAAGGGGATGGAGGACAGCAGCTTCGGATAATAGTCGAGGCCATTGCGCTGGTAGGCATCTGCCCAGGCCCAGTCGAACACGTATTCGCCATACGAATGCATCTTGGCATAGAGCGGGATGGCGGCGGCCAGTTGCGATGGCGACTCCAGGTCATCCCACAAGATCAGGAATTGCGGTTGCCAGCCGGTGGCGATCGACGCACACCCGGTCTCATGCAAGGCATCCAGAAAAGCGTACGACAGGAACGGGTTGGCATCACCCTGCAAAGCCAGCAGGCCATCCCATGCGGGCTGGCCGACGGCACTCAGGGAGGAGATGATTTGCGTGCGATAATTCACGGAGTTCCCTATGTGGCATTTATGTCGTTATAACGTAGCGAGCGGTCGCGAGTGACAACCATCGGTAAGTCTTCCGGTTGCCAGCGCTGCCGACCCGCTTGAATTTTTTGCCTGAAGAATTGCACTCATGACAGTCAAAGTTGCCATTGCCCAAATTAACAGTACCGTCGGCGACCTCAGCGGTAACCGCGCAAGGATTTTTGCGTTTGCCGAGCGCGCTGCCGCGCAAGGGGCTGATATCGTGGTGACACCGGAAATGTCGCTGGCGGGCTATCCTCCCGAAGACCTGCTGCTGCGCGATGCATTTTACGCACAATCTGCCGAGCAAGTCGCCGGGCTGGCTGCCGACCTGGCCGTGTTTGCCGGTCTCCATGTGCTCGTCGGTTTGCCTGTCATCAGAGACGGCGCGCGTTTCAATGCGGTCGTGTTGCTTGCTGACGGCCGTATCGTCGCGACTTACTGCAAGGCTGAACTCCCCAACGATGCTGTATTCGACGAGAAGAGGTATTTTTCTGCCGGTGAGCAAGTCTGTGTATTTGTCGTCAAGGGTGTGACGTTCGGCATCAATATTTGTGAAGATACGTGGTTCGATCGTGCGCCGCGTCGTGCCCGCGCCGCTGGTGCGCAGGTGTTGCTGGTACCGAATGGCTCGCCGTATCACATGCACAAGCTGCATCTGCGGTATGACATCATGCGCACCAATGTCTGCGCGCAGGGACTGGCGCTGGTCTATGTGAATCTCGTCGGCGGGCAAGATGAGCTGATCTTCGACGGCAATTCGTTCGTGATGGACCAGGCCGGCCAGCTGCAAGCGCAGCTCAGGCATGTCGAGGAAGACTTGCAACTGGTCGAGTTCGATGGCGCGACGCCATTGTCAGGCATGCTCGCAGCGCCTTTGTCTGTCGAAGCGCAGGTCTATCAGGCACTGGTACTCGGAGTGCGCGATTACATTGGCAAGAATGGTTTTCCGGGTGTGTTGCTGGGCTTGTCGGGCGGCGTTGATTCGGCCCTGACGCTGGCCGTCGCCGTCGATGCCCTCGGTGCCGACAAGGTGCGAACCGTGATGATGCCGTCGCCCTATACCGCTGAAATTTCATGGATTGATTCGCGCGACATGGCACAGCGCACCGGTGTGCGCTACGACGAAATTGCCATTGCTCCTTGTTTCGATGCGTTCCTTGGCACACTGGCGTCCGACTTCGCCGGTTTGCCGCTCGATGCGACCGAAGAAAACATTCAGGCCCGCATTCGCGGAACGATATTGATGGCGCTGTCGAACAAGCATGGCGCGATCGTGCTGACTACTGGCAACAAGAGCGAGATGGCGGTCGGCTATTGCACGTTGTATGGCGATATGGCTGGTGGTTTTGCGGTGCTCAAGGATATCGCCAAGACATTGGTCTACCGCTTGTGTGCCTATCGCAATGCGATTTCGCCGGTGATACCCGAACGCATTCTGACTCGCGCCCCATCAGCCGAACTTCGGCCTGACCAGACTGATCAGGATTCCTTGCCGTCTTACGAAATACTCGACGGTATCATGCAGCTTTTCATGGAAGAGAATCGCAGTGTTGACGAGGTTGTCGCAGCCGGTTTTCGGACCGAAGATGTTGCCCGTATCACCCATTTGATCAAGATCAACGAATACAAGCGCCGTCAATCGCCCGTTGGTATCCGTGTCACGCATCGGGCTTTCGGACGCGATTGGCGCTATCCGATTACATCGAAGTTCCGCGGCTAGTTTAGAATTAAATCACCATCGTTATCGTCACGGCGTCAGCCCATCAAAGGATTTACCATGAAACAGATAACCGCCATCATCAAGCCTTTCAAGCTCGATGAAGTTCGTGAAGCGCTCGCCGAGGTCGGGGTTACCGGCTTGACAGTGACTGAGGTCAAAGGTTTTGGTCGCCAAAAAGGGCATACCGAGTTGTATCGTGGCGCAGAATATGTCGTCGATTTCTTGCCCAAGGTGAAAGTCGAAGCCATCGTGGACGACTCCGTCATGGACGCGGCGGTCGATGCCATCATCAAGGCGGCGCGTACCGGCAAGATCGGCGACGGCAAGATCTTTGTTCAAAATGTCGAACAAGTCGTTCGTATTCGTACCGGCGAGACTGGATCTGACGCGGTCTGAAGCAGACCAATCGGTCGTGGGTGGCACCATGCCTACCCGCGACGTTGCAACCACGGCGTTGCACTTCCCCCTCCCTTGACCCGGCGAACTGGTCGCTTATTTCTGGACACAGTCGCATCAGACCGTTTTCCCCTGCTTTTAACCCGACTTCCTGGACTGGCTGTCCGCTCTGGACGAGTCAGTTCTATCCATAGTGAAACTTTGTGTACATTCGAGTTGCTTTCGATTATGTTGAGCCTATAACAAGCAAACGCAGAAAAGTGCGTCTGCTCACATAATCGAACCGGGGAATGCAATGGATAATCACGTCGAGCCAAACAATCAGGACATGCCGATGTTGACCGAACGTGAAATCGAAAGTTGTTATCTGGGGCAATTCATTCCGCTGCAATACCATCACAACATGCTGATGGATCAACGGCGGATGAAAAATTTCAAGGCAGCGATTAGCGCGGTGGTTTTTCCCGGTGCGAAAGTGCTGGAGTTGGGTGGCGGCACCGGCGTCCTGTCTTTTTTTGCTGCGGCGACCGCTGAAAAAGTCTGGTGCGTGGAATTCAATCCGGACATGGTCGATGAAGCGCGTCGTTTGCTCGCGCGTAACCAGCACGGCCACAAGGTCGAGGTCGTCGAAGCGGACGCATTCGACTACCTGCCGCCGGAACCGGTCGACGTGGTGATCTGCGAAATGATTCATGTCGGGATGTTGCGGGAAAAGCAGGTCGATATGATGGCCTCGTTCAAACAGCGTTACCTGGCCCGCTTCGGTGGACCTCTGCCGCTGTTCGTGCCGGACGCCGTCATCATGGCGGTGCAACCATTGCAGCTCGACTATGACTTCGAAGGATTTAACGCACCGATCGTGCAATTTCGCGAACTGACGCGGGATGCCGACGACACCATTGAAATGGCCGAACCGCAGGTCTACAGCACGCTCGATTTTCAGACCGATGTTGATCCGTTGATCAGCTGGAGTGGTCAGTTCACGATGGCGCACAGCGGCACGGTGACCTCGCTGCGCTTCATTACCAAGAACATCCTGGCGGTGCTGATGGATCAGCAATCGACCATCGACTGGCTCAATAATTTCATGATCCTGCCGCTCAATGAGCCGGTCGATGTGACCGAGGGTGAGGTGCTGCAGGTCAGTTTTTGTTATCGCGCCGGTGGCTCGCTGCCATCATTGCAATTGACGATGACCGCCTCGGTCGAGGCGCGTTTGACAGAGCCGGATCTTGTCCTGGTCTGATGGCGGTCAGGCCGGATGCAAATGACGTGCGGCAGCGTCGAAGGATGTCGGCGAGATATCCGGCAAATCCAGCTTGACGGCTTGCGTGTACTGACTGAAGTTGCGCTCGATCGACTTCAGATAAGCCGGGTCGTAGTGCTGCACCAGCAACTCGTCCACCAGTAACGGCAGGTGGCCATCGCGCGCCATCGCTTGCCAGACCCCGATCCGTTCTTTGCCATACATCGTCACCAGGCAGGTCAGTTGTTCGGCCAGCGTCTCGGGTGCATCAACAAAGTTGCCATATTCCTGCATCAGCAGTTGTACCCGGTGCGGTTGCGACAAGCCCAATGCGATGCACGGTGAGGCGCGGATACGCTCCATCAATTCTTCCGGTACGCGGACGTTGCCGACTTTCTTGCTTTCCGATTCGACAAACACCTCACGCCCTGAATCGAATCCGCGCAGTGCCTGCCACAGCCGGGTTTCGAACATTTTCTGGCTGGGTTGCGGCGCACTGGGCCAGCCACCGAGTACCGAGCCACGATGTTCGGCCAGTTGTTCGAG
>CANFED010000176.1 GCA_947445995.1 Oxalobacteraceae bacterium
GCAACTCGACGACAACGTCATCCACTCGCTGGTCGGCGAGCTCGAAGCCAGCAGCAGTTACCACCAGCGCCGCAGCGCCGTGCACGCCTTCAATGCGACCAGCCCGATCCTGAAAAAGGGCCTGGCGCTGACGCCGGTCAAGTTCGGCATTGCCTTCAATGTCAATCACCTCAATCAGGCCGGCGCGCTGGTGCATGTGTATGTCGATGGCTCGGTGCTAGTCAATCATGGCGGCACCGAAATGGGCCAGGGCATCCACACCAAGGTCATGCAGGTCGTCGCCCATGAACTCGGCATACCGCTGGCGCACGTGCGCATCAGCGCCACCGATACCGCCAAGGTGGCCAACACCTCGGCCACCGCCGCCTCGACCGGGGCCGATCTCAATGGCAAGGCAGCGCAAGCAGCGGCGCGCCAGATCCGTGACCGGCTGGCGGCATTCATCGCCGGCCAGCACGGCGTGAGCGCCAATAGCGTTGAGTTCGCCGATGGCAAGCTGCTGGTTGCAGGACAAGCCTTTCCGTTTGCCGAGGTGGTCGCCAAGGCCTATCTGGCGCGGGTGCAATTGTGGTCCGACGGGTTCTATGCAACGCCCGGCCTGCACTGGGATTCGGCCAGCATGACCGGCCATCCGTTTTCGTATTTTGCGTACGGCGCGGCGGTCGCCGAAGTCCTCATCGACACCCTTACCGGCGAATGGAAATTGCTGCGCGCCGATGTGCTGTACGACGCCGGCGCGTCGCTCAATCCGGCCATCGACATCGGTCAGGTCGAGGGGGCTTTCATTCAGGGCATGGGCTGGCTGACTACCGAAGAACTGTGCTGGAACAAGGACGGCAAGCTGACCACGCATGCGCCGTCGACCTACAAGATTCCGACCGTCTCGGATTGCCCGGACGACTTTCGCGTCGCGCTGTTTGACAACCGCAATGTCACCGACAGCATCCATCGCTCGAAAGCCGTCGGCGAACCGCCGCTGCTGTTGCCGTTCTCGGTCTTTTTTGCGCTGCGCGATGCCGTCGCCAGCGTCGGCGACTACCGCATCAACCCGCCGCTCAATGCACCGGCGACCAGCGAAGAAATCCTCAATGCCATCGAAGCAGTGCAACGCGCGAGTACCCCGTGAACGCAGTGCTCGTCACCGTCGCCAGCGTCGAGGGTTCGGCACCGCGTGAAGCCGGCACGACGATGCTGGTCACGCAGGATGGCCAGCGCGACACCATCGGCGGCGGCCATCTGGAATTGCGTGCCTGCGAGATTGCCCGCGCGATGCTGATGTTCCCCGAATCGCGCCGGCTCGAACGCTTCGCGCTCGGCCCCAGCCTCGGGCAATGCTGCGGCGGCGGCGTGCAACTGGTGTTCGAGCAGGTCACGGCCGAGCATCTTGCGCCGCGCGATACGCACCGCACGAGCTGGCGCGTGGTCTCGCTCGATACCGATGCGCCGCCGTTGCTGGTGACGGACGAGGCGGCATTAGCCTTCGACCCGGCACTGCCGACCCGCATCGTCGTTGATGAGAGCGGACGGCGCTGGCTGATCGATCCGCGTCGCGCATGGACGCCGCACCTGCTGCTGTTCGGTGCCGGCCATGTCGGTGCGGCCATCGTGCGTGCGCTGGCCGACTTGCCGTGTCATGTCACATGGATTGATGAACGGGCCGAGGCGTTTCCTTCCACTGTCCCTGCCAATGTCACCATCGAACTCACCGATGCGCCCGACGCCGTCGTCGCGCAGGCCGCCGCCGGCAGCAGTTATCTGGTCATGACACACAGCCATGCGATCGACCAGCAACTGTGCGCCGCCATCCTCGAACGCAATGACGCTGGCTGGTTCGGCCTGATCGGTTCGCACACCAAGCGCCAGCAATTCGAACACCGTTTGCTGGCACGCGGCATCCCCGCCGAGCGGCTGGCCGGCATGACCTGCCCGGTCGGCATTGCCGGCATCAGCGGCAAGGCACCCGGCGTCATCGCCGCCGCTGTCGCTGCACAATTACTTCAAGTCTGGGAATCCGTTTGAACACTTTGATCAACACCGCATCGACCCTGCACGCCTATCGCGCCAGCCTCCTGCACTTCACGGCCGACCCGGCTTTTGGCGAGCAGGCCCATGCCTTCCATGAAGACGGCTTGCTCATCGTGGATGGTCAGTACGTCCGCGCCGCTGGCGATTACGCGACGCTCAAGGACACCCTCCCCGCCGACCTTGTCGTGACCGACTATCGCGGCAAACTGATCGTGCCCGGCTTCATCGACACGCATCTCCACTATCCGCAAACCGACATGATTGCCTCGCCGGCACCGGGCTTGCTGCCGTGGCTGGAGACGTACACCTTTCCGACCGAGCGACAATTTTCCGATCCGGTGCATGCACGCGAGGTAGCGGAGTTTTTTCTGGATGAACTGCTGCGCTGTGGCACCACCACCGCGATGGTGTATTGCACCGTGCATCCGGAATCGGTCGAGGCATTTTTCAGTGCCAGCGAAGAACGCAACCTGCGCATGGTGGCAGGCAAGGTGATGATGGATCGCCACTGTCCGGACTTTCTGCAGGATACGGCCGAATCCGGTGCGCGCGAGTCCGAAGCGCTGATCCGGCGCTGGCACAAGCGCGGTCGGCAGTCATACGCGATCACGCCGCGCTTCGCACCGACGTCGTCGAACGCGCAATTGCAACTGGCCGGCGAACTCGCGCAAGCCTGGCCCGACACCTACGTGCAAACCCACGTCGCCGAAAACACCGATGAAGTCGCTTGGGTCTCGTCGCTGTTTCCGCAAGCGCGCAGCTATCTGGATGTTTATGAACAGTTCGGCCTGCTGCGCGAACGGACCATGCTGGCGCACTGCATCTGGCTCGATGACGATGACCGCGCACGGATGGCCGCAACCGGCGCGGCAGCGGCCATCTGCCCGACCTCGAACCTGTTCCTGGGCAGCGGGCTGTTCGATTTTGCGGCGGCCGATGCCGCGCAGGTGCGCCTGTCGCTGGCTACCGATGTCGGCGGCGGTACGTCGTTTTCCATGCTGCAGACGATGAATGAAACCTACAAGGTTGCGCGCATGGGCAACACGTATCTGCCGGCGCTGCGGATGTTTTATCTGGCCACGCTGGGCGCGGCGCGCAGCATGCAGCTAGAAGGCACGATCGGTAATTTTGTCGCGGGGGCGGAAGCTGATTTCATCGTGCTCGATCCGCAGGCAACACCACTGCTGGCGCGGCGCACGGCGCGCACCGATAGTCTTGAAGAATGGTTGTTTGCCTTTGCCATGCTGGGCGATGACCGGGCGGTGATGGCAACGTATAGCGCCGGCCGAAAGGTACATGTGCGCGCCTGATCCGTCGCTTGCGCGGGATGCCGTGTCACCGCAACCGCATCCGTCGCTTGCGATAGGGTGGCCGCCTTGCGTGATAACCTCATTTAAAATCGGTCATTCGCGCATCAAACCGGAACTCCCGCACGACGTTCAGCGTGACTTGTGCATACGCGGGATGCGCAGGATTGATGACCGCATTCAACGCTTCCGGAATGACCGCAGAGGGCACCAGCATCATGAAGGCATCCGGCGATGCCAGCCATCGCTTACCGATTTCCTGGGTACTGGCCGGTGCCGGTAACGCGGCCCAGTCGTCGGGCAGGTCGGATAATGCGGGTTGGAATACGGATGAAGCATGATCCGGTACATCGATCGCCACCAGCACCATTGGTGGGACGACCGTGCCGGACAGATGGACAAATTTCTCGAGTGCACACAGCTCGATGGTCGTGCCGGCATACATTACCGGAAACCCGATCGGGTTCCAGCGACCACCATACAACCGTGTGCCATCGCAGCGCCGGTCGAGTGCCCATTGGGCTGCCGCGATACGCCATAACTTCAAGCAGCACCGCCGGTGGCGATGGCATTGAGGACTTGTCGGACCGACACGGCACCCGGTTCGGTATCCATCAGATCCAGTGGAGCGACCTCACCCAGTGCACGGTTGGGGCGGCGCATCCAGTCGATGGCGACAAACTTGTCGCCAAAGACCTCGACCGCCAACTGCGTCACTCCGCCCATCCGGAACAACCGTTCCGTAGCACCGGAATCAATACGGGCATTGGCCTTTTCCAGGCGGCTGGCAGTCGAAGCGGGCACGTGGACAATGCCCTGAATGCGGGCATCTGCTACACCAAAAAAATTGCTGGCTGCCTTGATCATGCCGATCGAATAGCCCTCGCGAATTGCCTGTACTGCCGCAAAGCCGGACAGCGGCGCATCGGAAACCAGATGGGCAAATGGGGTGTCATCAAGCCGACGGGTGGCTGCCTTGAAACGCAACGAAGCCTTATTGCGGGACTTGGCAGGTAGTTCGGGGGGAAGGTGCTTGGTGGCCATCTAAACCTCTCATTCGGGCTTTTAGCATAACCCAAACGAGATCGTAGACCAATCGTTTCAAACTTGCAATGTGGCTGAATAGTCAGCAGCACCGACCGACATCACCCCCCGAACGCGCGCATGACCCCGACCCGGAACAGGTCACGATCATTCTTTTCCCGGAACGTATTGACCCGGCTGAAACTGGCAAAGGCTTTCCAGTCCTTGCCCAGATTTCGGTCGACTTGCATCGTGATCAGCGCCATCAGCCGCGTCTGGTCCGAGGTGCCGCGCTTGTTGCTGCTGACGTAGGGCCCGAAGCCGGCGCTCGCGCTCCATTTGTCAGCCAGCGGCTGGACGTACCAGACTTGTGCCGCCAGGCCGCGCCGGTCAACCCGACTGTCGTCGTCGCCTTCGGCAATCGCCGATCCGGAAAACGCCCACGGACCATCGTATTTTTTGACTTCTGCCGAACCGCCAAAGCTGCGTTCGGTATCGCCATGATTGGTCTGCCCGTTGATCGCGGCAACGCCCAGCCAGATCCGGTCATCAACCAGTCCCGGTATGTTGCGGGCATCCGGCGCACCAAAATATTTGCCGACGCCGATCAGCAAGGCATTCGACGAATGCGCGCCCGCACCCGGCATGTTGACGTGATTGAAACCCAGACGGATGTGCGCACCGCTACCGAGTTGATCGACGTCGATCAGCAGCGCGGTCGACAGCAGCACACCGAGGTTCGAATTGTTGTATTGCACGCCGCCAAGGGTGGTCGTGTTCATGCTGTAGTAGGGACCGAGTCCGACTTCCGCACTGATGCGCTTGCTCAGTGGCTTGTTGTAGATACCTTGCAGCGCAAAGCCGTCGCGATGGTTGTTGTCGGGATGGCCTTCGTTGTAATGCACGACATCAACACGAAACTTTTCGTCTTCCGAGAACAGCTTGCCGTTACCGACTCCCGGCAAGTTGACTTCCTTGCCGAAGCGCACTTCAAAGGCCCATCCCATCGTTGTTTTTCCGCGCACATTTTCGCCATCAATCTTGCCATTTCCGTACACGCCGGAGACGTAGGCGCGATGGTCGCGCTCGATGAGCGACGTGTCTTTTGTGCTCCCTGCGTCAAACGTTTGTGCGGAAGCAGTAGCAGCAAACAGGCATAGGAGAGTCGATGGCAGCACTGAAAATTTCATGTTGGAATGAGTCGTAAATAGTAATCGGGGGCGGAGCGTAACACGTGGTCACATATCTTTTTGTAGCGCTGGATTAGTGCTTTTATGTAGTCGCGCTGGCGCGTGATGCCCACCACGGAATCGCTGTCGGCATCACCACGTCTGTTTGCTACAATGAGCTTCACCTTTAGTCAGGCTTAGCCCACCATGCGTACCTCAAAATTCTGGCCTTGCTTCATCCTCTGTGTCGCTGCCAACGCCACACCTCTGCTGGCACAAGCCCAATCCGAGACGATTAGCCAGGCACCGCCGAACCTGGAGCGGCTCGAAGAAGGCAGTGCTCCCGCCATCACGATCCGGCCGCAACAGGGCAGCACGACCACCGACAAGCGCGAACAGGGCGTCGTGACCGAAGTGCAGGTCCAGAGCGGCGGCAGCAATTACCGTGTCAAGCAAAGTGCCGGTCCGGGCAATGCCGCTCCGGGCGATGCCCAGAGCAATGCGGTGCGGGCACCACAATGGCTGGTCAAGGAATTCGACTGGGGTGGCAAGAAAGAGCCCAAGACTGTCGAAGCGTTGCCAATGCAGGAAGCACCACCACCGCCGTTACCAGCGGCCAAATAATCCTCACGGGCGCAGCGATGCGCCCGCTTTCTGACCAGCGCTGCGATCCGTCGCACGCCTTTACCTGTACCCGCTATGGCAGTCTTTACTCCCGTTACCCAGTCCGAACTTGACACATGGATCACCCAATTCCCGCTTGGTGCCGTACACGGATTGCGCGGCATCGCTTCCGGCATTGAAAATAGCAATTTTTTCATCGAGACCGAGCGCGGTGAGTTCGTCCTGACCATCTTCGAAAAACTCACCTTTGCGCAATTGCCGTTCTATCTGGAATTGATGCGCCATCTGGCCGAACGCGGCGTCGCCGTGCCGGCACCGGTGGCCAGCAACAGCGGTGCCCTGATCACGCCATTGCAAGGCAAGCCGGCGGCGATTGTCAGCAAGCTCGACGGCACCTGCGAGATGGATCCGGCACCGGTGCATTGCGCCGCCGTCGGTGCGATGCTGGCACGCATGCACATGGCGGCGGCCGACTTCCCTATCCGCCAGCCCAATTTGCGCGGTCTTGACTGGTGGCGCAGCACGGTGCCAACGGTGCTGTCCTATCTGGCACCGGACGCGATGATCATGCTGCTCGACGAGATGGAGTACCAGGAAGGTTTTGCCGATTCCGAAGCGTATCTGACTCTACCGAACGGGCCAATTCATGCCGACCTGTTCCGCAATAACGTGATGTTCGATGGCGAACGCCTGACCGGCTTTTTTGATTTCTATTTTGCCGGCTGCGATACCTGGCTCTTTGATGTTGCCGTCACCGTCAACGACTGGTGCATCGATCTCGACAGCGGCGTCCTCGACAGCCGTCGGGTACGTGCACTGCTCGATGCCTACCACGCAGTCCGCCCCTTCAATGCCAGCGAACAGGTCGCATGGCAACCGATGCTGCGCGCTGCGGCGCTGCGATTCTGGCTCTCGCGGCTGTACGATTTCCATCTGCCGCGGTCTGCCGAAATGCTGACACCGCACGACCCTGACCACTTCAAGCGCATCCTGCAAAAACGCATTTCCACTGCTGCACCAACTCTTTATTGATATGACTCATCTTCCTGCAATGACAGGCTGGCTGTGGCTCAAAGAGGGCTTCACCCTCTTTCGCAAACAGCCGGTCGAACTCTCGACTCTTTTCATCAGCTACATGTTCATCATGATCGGCATCGGCATCGTTCCGGTGATCGGACAGATCGCACCATTGATTCTGGTGCCGGTTTTTTCGCTGGCCTTTCTGTCGGCCAGCGCACAGGTACGCAATGGCGAACGGGTCTATCCGAAACTGCTGTTTGCGGCGTTCCGCTCGCCGGCGATCAAATCGCTGCTGATGCTGGGCACGCTGCAACTGGCGGTCGGCATGCTGGCACTCGGGGTCTCGGTACTGGTCGATGGCGGCGTGTTCTGGAAAGTCCTCAGCGGCGAAACCGGCATGGACCCGGCTGTGGTCGGCGAATCAAACATGGGCCTCGCCATCCTCGCCGCCGCGCTGGTGTATCTGCCTGCCGCAATGGCATTCTGGTACGCCGCGCCGCTGGTCGCCTGGCAAAAAATGAGCGTGGTCAAAGCGGTGTTTTACAGCTTCTTTGCCGTGCGCCAGCAATTCCGGGCCTTCGTGGTGTATGGCCTGGCCTGGGTCGCCGTTGGCGTCGTACTGCCGACCGTGGCCAGCCTGGTGCTGGCACTGATGTTCAATAGCGCGGGTCTGATCGTGATGGTGATGATGCCGTTATCAATGCTGCTGACGGTGGTGTTGTACAGCTCGTTTTACATCACCTATACCGATGTGTTCCCGGCACCCGAGCAGCCAGTGGCGGCGGTGATTGATGTCGATGCCTGAGAGGGAATCAGGCGGTGCAATAACCGCAGGGCATTGCACCTCCTCCCCACACCGCACTCAAGCCACCTTATCAAGCTTCGCAATACTCAAATCAAGCAACTTCATCCCGTGCCGTCCGAAGTTGATATGCGCACGCGCATTCATGCCGCCGCCTTCAATGTTGACGATCACCCCTTCACCGAACTTGGCATGGGCCACCGACTCGCCGATGCGCCAGCCCAGCTCTTTCTGGCTCACGCCCAGCACCGGCACCTGCCCTGTCGGTGCATCAACCCACGCAGCCTTCGGGCTGTCGTAGCGATAAAA
>CANFED010000177.1 GCA_947445995.1 Oxalobacteraceae bacterium
CCGCTCGACCATCCCGAGACCGCCCTGCAAGATGCCGTGCTGGCGCGACTGGGTATCCCGGCCGAGGAACTGGTCCGTATCAGCGTCTTCAAACGCAGTTATGACGCCCGCAAGAAAAACGCCATCCTGATGATTTATTCGCTGGATGTGGAAGTCACTGATGAGCCTGCCGTGCTGCAACGCGTCGGCGGCAACCGGCTGGTGATGCCGGCACCGGACACCAGCTACCATTTTGTCGCCACCGCACCGGCCCATCTGCGCTCGCGCCCGCTGGTCATCGGCACCGGCCCCTGCGGCTTGTTCGCCGGGTTGATCCTGGCGCAAATGGGCTTCAAGCCGATCATTCTCGAACGCGGCAAGTCGGTGCGCGAGCGGACCAAGGATACCTTCGGTTTGTGGCGCAAGCGCGAACTGCATCCGGAGTCGAACGTACAGTTCGGTGAAGGCGGTGCCGGGACTTTTTCGGATGGCAAGCTGTACAGCCAGATCAAGGATTCCAAACATTTCGGCCGAAAAGTGCTGATGGAATTCGTCAAGGCCGGCGCACCACCGGAAATCGTCTTCGTCAGCAAGCCCCACATCGGCACCTTCCGGCTGGTCAAGATGGTCGAGGAAATGCGCGCCACCATCGAGGGCCTGGGCGGTGAATTCCGTTTCCAGAGTCGGGTCGATGACTTGCTCATCGAGAATGGCCAGGTACATGGCCTGACCCTGTCCGACGGCACCACGCTGCACAGCGATCACGTCGTGCTGGCCATCGGCCACAGCGCGCGTGACACGTTTGAAATGCTGGATCGGCGCGGCGTCTACATTGAAGCGAAAGCCTTTTCGGTGGGCTTTCGCATCGAGCATCCGCAATCGGTGATCGACCGCAGCCGGCTTGGGCCCAATGCCGGACACCCGGTGCTGGGCGCGGCCGATTACAAGCTGGTGCATCACGCCAGCAATGGCCGCTCGGTGTACAGCTTTTGCATGTGTCCCGGCGGCACCGTGGTGGCGGCTGCATCCGAACCGGGTCGCGTCGTCACCAATGGCATGAGCCAGTATTCTCGCAACGAGCGCAACGCCAACAGCGGCATCGTGGTCGGCATTACGCCAGCCGATTATCCGGGCGGACCGCTGGCCGGACTCGAATTTCAGCGTCATTGGGAATCACAGGCCTACGAACTGGGAGGACGCAATTACAGCGCACCCGGCCAGCTGGTCGGTGACTTCATTGCAGACCGGCCATCGGTGGCGCTGGGTGCGGTGACACCGTCGTACACGCCAGGCGTGCAATTAGGCGACCTCAATACGGCGTTGCCAGGTTATGCGATTGATGCGATCCGCGAAGCCTTGCCTGAATTCGACAAGCAAATCCACGGCTTCGCGATGCAGGATGCGGTGCTGACCGGCGTCGAAACGCGGACATCGTCACCGATCCGTATCAAGCGCAATGACCATGATTGCCAGAGCATCAATACGGTTGGTTTGTTTCCGGCCGGTGAAGGCGCAGGTTACGCCGGCGGCATTCTGTCGGCAGCCGTCGATGGCATCAAGGTCGCCGAAGCGGTGGCGTTGAGCATCATGGCGCGCCAGCCACAATAACGCACGCGTCGCATTGAATCCCGCCGGCGATGCGCTCGCGTGGGCACAACGGCGTGCCCACCCTACCTGGCTCGCTTGATGCGCCACTCCAGCCCCTCGGCGATATCGGCATGCTCGAATTTTCTGGCGAGGTCGATGGCGGTCATGCCGGCGTCATTCTTGAGCGTCACATCGGCACCCGCATCGAGCAGCAACTTGACGGTGAGGATGTGACCACCACGCGCGGCCATCATGATCGGCGTGGTCTTGTTCGGTGACTCGGCATCGATATACGCATAGCGGTCCAGCAGCAATTGCACAATGTCGTTGGCTCCCACTGAGGCCGCATAATGCAGCGCCGTCCAGCCGGGACGATTGACTTCGGCCTTGCGGTCGAGCAGCGCTTGCACGGCGGCGATATCGGCCTTGTAAGCCGCTGTCATCAACGCGGAATCGCCATTGCGTGCGCGCATTTCAACGTCGACGTTGGGTGCCTTCAGCAACACCTCGACGACCCGCTTGCTGTCACTGCGCAAGGCGATCATCAGGCCCGTCTCGCCCCGCTCCGGGTCAATCGAATTAGGATCAAAACCGCGCTGCAACAAATCGCTGACCTTGCTGCCATTGTTATTCCGGACCGCGAAAAAAAACTCCTCGTAGGAACCTGCAGATACCGGCAAGATCACGACCGCGAACAACAGGCCAAGCAAGCGTCGTCGATGCGGCAGCCTCATCGCGTTATTCCAAACAGCTTGAAAAAATTCCCGGTGGTCTGTTGCGCCACTTGCTCGACCGGGATGCCTTTCAAGCTGGCGATAAATTCGGCGACATGGCGCACCAGACCCGGCTCGTTCATCTTGCCGCGATGCGGTACCGGTGCCAGATACGGCGAATCGGTTTCGATCAGCATGTTTTCCAGTGGCACGGCCAACGCCACCGCCTGCAACTCCCTGGCGCTCTTGAACGTGACGATGCCCGAAAACGAGATGTAGAAACCCATCGCAATAGCCGCCTCGGCAACGGCCAGCGATTCGGTAAAGCAGTGCATGACACCACCGGCACCGCCGGCATTGGTGCCGGCACCTTCTTCTTGCATGATGCGGATGGTGTCTTCGGAGGAGGCGCGGGTGTGGATGATGAGCGGTTTTCCGGTCGCCCGCGACGCGCGGATATGCACCCGGAAGCGTTCGCGCTGCCATTCCAGATCACCGGTCAGACGGAAATAATCCAGTCCGGTTTCGCCAATGGCGACAATCTTCGGATGATTCGATAGCGTCACAAGTTGCTCGACGCTAGGCTCGGGCGTGTCGACGTAGTCGGGATGAACACCGACCGAAGCGTAGATATGCTCGTAGCGTTCGGCCAGATCAAGCACCTGTGGAAAGTCGGGTAAATCAACCGAGACGCACAACGCGTGCGTGACCTTGTTCTCGGCCATTTTGTCGAGGATTTCCGGCAGGCGGGCAGCCAGTTCGGGGAAATTGATATGGCAGTGGGAGTCGATGTACATAGCGCGATTGTACCCGTCTCGTCTCGAATTCAGCCGACCCGCTTGCCGAGGATGATCAAGTCACGCTCGATGCCATCCAGCGTTGCGACGCCAGGCATTTCTGCCCAGCGCGCAAAACCGAAGCGATCGAACAAAGCCAGGCTGGCAACATTGTGGCCAAAGATAAATCCGAGCAAGGTGTGCACCGCGATCCGTGGTGCAAACGCAATTGCTTCGGTCAGCAAGTAGCGCCCGAGGCCTTTTCCACGCGCCGCTTCGTCGATGTAAATCGACAGTTCGGCCGTGCCGGAATAGGCCGGGCGGCCATAAAAATTCGAATACGAGAGCCAGCCAATGACATGGCCATGACTGTCCTCGACCACCCACAACGGACGGCGTGCAGGATCATGCTCGGCAAACCATGCAAGGCGCGATTCGACCGTAATCGGGTCAGTATCGGCAGTGACTTCGCGCGAAGCGACGGTGCTGTTGTAAATGGCGACGATGACAGGCAGGTCGGCAATCAGGGCAAGGCGGTGGGTCAGTGACATCGGCAGGTGTTCCGTGAGGGATGGAGTTACAGCGTGTGGGTGGCGCGCGACGAACCGAGTGCCGCGCCGAGTAATTCTTCGATGCGCATGCGTACCCGCAATCCGCTGTCGTCGGCCGGTAAATGCACGCCAATGCCCTGCGCCTTGTTGTTGTTGGCACCGGCCGGCGTGATCCAGGCGACCTTGCCGGCGATCGGGTACTTGCTCTGGTCATCCATCAGACTGAGGATCAGGTAGATTTCATCACCGAGCCGGTAGGTTTTGTTGGTTGGCACGAATATCCCGGCATTCGTCAGGAAAGGCATATACGCCGCATACAGCGCGGATTTTTCCTTGATCGCCAATGACAGCACCGATGGTCTACCGACAACGGTCGTTGCTGAGGGAAGTTCTGCCATGAACAAAGCGTCCTAAGAAAAGAGATGCAAATAATCGAGCAACATGTCCTCGATGAACAATCTGGCTGCCAACGGGTGCTGTGCAATCGCACGACGCTCGCGGGCCAGGTCGATCGCTTTTAACAAATCAGGCAAAGCGACCCGAGCGGCCAAAGCTGCAAGCTCGCTATGCCTTCGAGGATAATAGCGGACTTTGCCGCCGAGCTTGACCGAAAACATGTCATGCATCCAGCGTTGCAGGCATACGACCAGCTCCAGCACCGGGGCTTTCTGCAATTTCTCGGCCACTTTCAGCGCCGTCTCGACCGATGGCCGTGCCAGCATCCCCAGCAATTCATCCTGATGATCATGCGAACCCGCCTGCGCCAGTTCGAGCGCCGCCAGCGGCGCACCGCCCTGCTCGGCCAGCCACATGTCGCCATCTCTGACCTGCTGTTGCGCGAGCCAGGCCAGCGCCACCTCCGTCGATGGCATCGGCAACGCAAACTTGCGACAGCGCGACAGGATGGTCGGCAGCAACCGGTCCAGACTGTTTGAGACCATCAGGAACACCGTGTCCGGTGGCGGTTCTTCCAGCGTCTTGAGCAGCGCATTGGCCGAGATCGTGTTCAAGGCCTCGGCCGGATACAGCAGCACCACGCGCTTGCCGCTGCGATGGGTCGAGATATTCATGAAATCGGCCAGTGCCCGGATCTGTTCGATGCGGATTTCCTTGGAAGGTGCCTTCTTCGACTTGGCCGTTTTTTTGTCCTCGCCAGATTCGGCGGACTCACCACCGTCGCTACCGTCGCCACCCTCGCCGTCATCGGCAAGCTTGACGCCGTCCAGAATTTCCGGCCGCACGCGACGGTAATCGGGATGGGCATATTGTCCGAACCAGCCGCACGACAGGCACGTTCCACACGCACGGCCATCGCTCTGCGGACTCTCGCACAACAGCGATGCCGCATAGGCTTCGGCAAAGTCGGTCTTGCCGATGCCTTTATTTCCATGCAAAAGAATGGCGTGCGGCAGTCGCCCGCGCAATGCGTGCAACTGTTGCCAGGCATCCTGTTGCCACGGGTAGATCGTCATTGCCATCCGCCGCCTTGTCGCATCAAGTCCATCACGAAGTAATTCATCAAGCGGATACTTTCCTGTTCGGCTTCACAAGTGGGCCACGATCGCCGCCAACGCCATGCGCACCTCATCCATCGATTGCGTCGAGTCGATAATCCGGAACCGCGCCGGGAATTGCGCCGCACGACGCAGA
This sequence comes from Oxalobacteraceae bacterium, assembly GCA_947445995.1. Taxonomy (GTDB): domain Bacteria; phylum Pseudomonadota; class Gammaproteobacteria; order Burkholderiales; family Burkholderiaceae_D; genus Actimicrobium. The sequence continues at coordinate 5,257 of CANFED010000177.1, forward strand.
TATTCGCCACGCACGCCGGCAAAAAAATCATCCTGCTCCTGCTCGAACTTGTCCAGCGAACGGGTCGCATCGAGTCGGCGGCGCGCTACGTCCAGCGGCACATCGAACAGCAAGGTCAGGTCCGGTTGCAGATGCGGATGGACCCACTGCTCAAGCTGCTCCAGTTTGGCCAGCGACAGATGCCGCCCGCCGCCCTGGTAGGCAAACGTCGCATCGGTGAACCGGTCCGAAATCACCCAGTCGCCGCGCGCCAGTGCCGGCTCGATGACTTGCGCCAGATGCTCGCGACGACTGGCAAACATCAGCAGCGCTTCGGTTTCGAGGTGCATCTTCTGATGCAGCAGCACGGTGCGCAATTGCTCGCCGAGTGCGGTGCCGCCCGGCTCGCGCGTGCTGGTCACGCGCATCCCGCGCGCCTCCAGCAGATCGACCACGAAGCCGATGTGACTGGATTTGCCGGCACCGTCGATACCTTCGAAAGTGATGAATCTGGGCTTGGTAGATGAGGACATCGGTGGTTTCTAACGCTGATAGCGGTTGACTGCGCGATTGTGGTCGGGCAGGTTGCTGGAAAAAACACTGGTGCCATCACCACGCGCCACGAAGTACAGCGCATCGGTGCGCTCCGGCCTGAGCGCGGCATTGAGGGCATCGTTGCCCGGCAAGGCAATCGGCGACGGCGGCAAACCGACCCGCAAATACGTATTGAATGGCGTGTCGGCCAGCAGGTCACGCCTGCGAATATTGCCAGTGAATTTTTCACCCATGCCATAGATGACAGTCGGATCGGTTTGCAGCAACATGCCGATTTTCAGGCGATTGACGAACACGCCGGCAATCAGGCCGCGTTCGGCTTTCTGGCCGGTTTCTTTTTCGATGATCGATGCCATCGTCAAGGCCTCGTAGGGTGTTTTGTAAGGCAGCGTCAGGTCGCGTTGTGCCCAGGCCTGATCAAGTCGTTTCAACATGGCCGCATGCGCCTGCCGATACACCTGCAGGTCACTGGCTCCTTTGGCAAACAGGTAGGTATCGGGGAAAAACAGTCCTTCCGGAACCTTGAAGTCGGTCGTGACTTTGGCGAGCAATTCCTTGTCCGTCAGCGTCACCGTGTCGCGCTTCAAGGCAGGATTGTCGGCCACGGCCTGGCGCATCTGGCGGAAAGTCCAGCCTTCGATGACGACCAGCGACTCCTGCGCAAATTCGCCACGCACCAGTTGCCCGATCAGTCGATGCGGTGTGGTTCCGGGCTTGAGGGAATAGTGACCGGCCTTGATCTGGCCGTCCTTGCCGGTCAGTCGCACCAGTGCTTCGAACAGCAAGGGTTGCAACGGAATTTGCCGGACAGCGATTTGCTCTGCCACGCTGCGCAGGCCGCTACCGGGTTCGATGGCGAAATCCGTCGCCGGCACTCCTGGTGCCAAAACAGGTTGTGCCGCCCAGTAAGCAAAGCCTCCTGACGCGCCCAATATCGCCAGGATGAACAGCCAAAATAATGTCTTCAAAAATCTCATCAGTTTCCGGGTTCCGACACGATGTCATCCCCGCATCTATAATCAACCCAGAATAATAAACGCATAACCCAGAACCTTACGGACTTAATAAGGGAATCCATGACCAACTGGCACCAATTCATCGAGCAGGAAAAACAGCTCCCCGGCGCACATGTCGCTGCGTCCGTCGCTGCGTCCGTCGCTGCGCCCGACAGCTTCTTTTCTGCATTGACCGACCTCGGCCTGATCGCCTTCGAAGGCGATGATGCCGCCAACTTTCTGCATAACCAGCTCACCAATGATGTCGAGCACCTCAGCCTGGACGAAGCCCGTCTGGCCGGCTACTGCACACCGAAGGGCCGGCTGCTGGCGTCCTTCCTGATGTGGCGTAACGCTAACACCATCGTGCTAGAACTGGCACGCGACATCCAGCCGTCCATCCAGAAGCGCCTGCAAATGTTTGTCATGCGCGCCAAGGCAAAAAGCACCGACATCACCGAATCGAACGCCCTCATCGGACTTGCCGGCGACGCCGTCGGCACCGCACTGGCAAGCTGGTTTCCAGTGCTGCCGGCCGCGCCGTATGCGAAGGTCGAGACCGCCGCTGGCACGCTGATCCGTCTGGCCGATGCCGGCGCGATGCCGCGCTATCAATGGATCACGACACCAGAGACAGCCATCGCCGCCTGGCCGCAACTGAAAACAACCCTGCGTCAGGCCGGTATCGAACAATGGCGACTGACCGAAATCGTCGCCGGCGTGCCGCACATCACACTGGCCACCCAGGAAAAATTTGTTCCGCAAATGGTCAATCTGGAAGCCATCGGCGGAGTCAATTTTCGCAAGGGCTGCTATCCCGGCCAGGAAATCGTCGCGCGTAGCCAGTATCTGGGCAAGCTCAAGCGCCGCACGCTGCCGGCCTCGGTCAGCGCAGCCGAAGTGGCTGCCGGCATGGAAGTATTTGCCGCGGGCGACCAGGAACAACCGTGCGGCATGATCGTCAATGCCGCACGCGACCAGGCCGGCCTGTTTCACTGCCTGGTTGAAATCAAGACTGCCACCCTGGACAGCGACACCGTCCACCTGGGCGCGCAAGGCCCCGCTTTGCACTTTACTGCCCTGCCTTACGCACTGCCTGACACCGTTTGATCAATGGAGACACGCATTGCCATGGATATCTACGTCTATTACTCAATCCGCACCGATGATGCGGCAATGGCCCGACAGCGGGTCGACACCTTGCAGCAGCGGCTCAACGCCGGCTACGACATTCACTCCCAGCTGCGCCGCAGACCGGAAGAAAAAAACGGTTTGCAAACCTGGATGGAAATTTATCCCGGCGTACCGGGTGGCTTCGAGGATGTGATCGAACGCGCCGCCGCCGAAGAAGGCGTCACCGCGCTGGCACAGGGCCATCGTCACGTCGAACAATTCGTGGAGGTGACCGAATGTGCCTGATTACGTTTGCCTGGCATGTCGTCCCCGGCATGCCGCTCATTGCGACCGGCA
>CANFED010000178.1 GCA_947445995.1 Oxalobacteraceae bacterium
GCGATGATGCCGCCGAATGCCGAGGTCGGATCGGTTTGCAGTGCCTTGCTGTAAGCCTCGAGCGGGCTGCTGCCGGTGCCGACGCCGCACGGATTGGCGTGCTTGATGATGACGCAGGCGGTCCCGGCAAACGTCTTCACGCACTCCCATGCGGCATCCGCATCGGCGATGTTGTTGTACGACAGTTCCTTGCCTTGCAGCTGGGTGTAATTGGCCAGTGCGCCTTCCACTGGCCGGGTGTCGCGATAGAACGCGGCCGCCTGGTGCGGGTTTTCACCGTAGCGCATCTCTTGTACTTTTTCGAAGTGCAGGTTGAGCGTGGACGGGAATGCACTGCGGGTAGCATGGGCCTTGTCGGTACCAAGCGATGTGAAATAGTTAGTGATCGAGCCATCGTATTGCGCGGTGTGGGCAAAGACTTTCTTGGCCAACGCAAACTTGGTTTCGTAGCTGACTTCGCCATCGCCGGATTGCAGTTCGGCCAGCACCTTTGCGTAGTCTTGCGACTCGCAGATCACGACGACGTCCTTGTGGTTCTTGGCCGCCGAACGCAGCATCGCCGGGCCACCGATATCGATGTTCTCGATCGCGTCTTCGAGCGTGCACTCGAGCTTGGCGACGGTTTGCTGGAATGGGTAGAGGTTGACCACCACCATGTCGATGACCGGAATGCCGTGCTCGGCCAGTGCTGCGCTGTGCTCGGGAAAGTCACGCCGCGCCAGAATGCCGCCGTGTACTTTCGGATGCAGCGTCTTGACCCGGCCATCCAGCATTTCCGGAAAGCCCGTGTAGTCGGCCACTTCGGTGACTTTCAGGCCGTTCTCGGCCAGCAGTTTGGCGGTACCGCCAGTCGACAGCAGGTTCACTCCCAGCGCGGACAGCGCGCGGGCGAAATCGAGGAGTCCGGTCTTGTCGGAAACGGAAATCAGGGCTTGTTTGATCATGATGGGCAGTGTCGGAAAAATGAAGAAGTTCGGTAAAAGTCATCGGTGCGCGAATTGGGCGCGCCGGTGTTGTCTGGTGTTGCTATAGCCTGCGCTACTACAACAGACTGTGCAGTTGCAATTTCTTGCGCAAGGTATTGCGGTTAATCCCAAGCATTTCGGCAGCCAGTGACTGGTTGCCGGCAGCACGCGCCATCACGACTTCGAGGATCGGCTTTTCAACGGTCACCACGACCATCTCGTAGATGTTCGACGGTTGCTGTTCGCCCAGGTCCCGAAAATATTTTTCCAGGCTTTTTTTGACGACTTCCTGGATGCTTTCTTTGCTCATGCTGTGCAGTGGATTACCTGGTTAGTGCGCTTGTTGCGGCGCTTGTTTGTTCTTGGAATGGGTGCCGTCACGCGGCCAACTTTTGCAACAAGGGAATGTATTGTAACCGCTCACCGAAGCGAATTTGCGATTCGAAAAAATCGTTTACTGCCGCCAGTTGCTGCTCGCAGTCCTCCAGCAGATTCATGCGCTGGCGAAAATCTTCGCCGCCGGCCAGATCACGGACGTACCACCCTATATGCTTGCGCGCGGTACGCACGCCCAGATAATCGCCATAAAACGCATAGTGCGCGCGCAGGTGCTCATCCATCAGCGCGGCCACTTCGCTCACCAGCGGCGCTGCCAGATGGGTACCGGTTGCCAAAAAGTGGACGATCTCGCGGAAAATCCACGGCCGGCCTTGCGCGGCACGGCCGACCATGATCGCGTCGGCACCGGTGACGGCCAGCACATGACGGGCTTTTTCGGGCGTAGTGATGTCGCCGTTGGCCACCACCGGAATTGTGACGGCGGCCTTGACTGCCGCAATCGTGTCGTATTCAGCCGCGCCGTTGTAGCCATCGGCGCGGGTGCGGCCATGCAATGTCAGCATGGCGATACCGGCCGACTGCGCAAGTCGCGCGATCGTGAGCGCGTTTTTGTGCTGGCGATCCCAGCCGGTGCGGAACTTGAGTGTCACCGGCACATCGACCGCCGCCACCACGGCATCGAGTATCTGGCCGACCAGTCGCTCGTCTTGCAACAACGCCGAACCGCACCAGCTATTACAGACTTTCTTGACCGGACAGCCCATGTTGATGTCGATCACCTGTGCCCCGCGCTCGACATTGAAACGCGCACAATCGGCCAGCATGGCCGGATCAGCGCCGGCAATCTGAACCGCACGCGGTGCCATCTCGCCATCATGATTGATGCGACGGGAGGTCTTTTCGGTTTGCCACAGGCGCGGGTTGGAAGCGGCCATCTCGGATACCGCATAACCGGCACCGAGTTGTTTGCAGAGTTGCCGGAACGGCCGGTCGGTCACCCCGGCCATCGGGGCGACGAAAACATTGTTGGCTAACTGATAGGGTCCGAGTTTCACGCAGGCAGACAGGAAGAAGGAATCCCGCATTTTATCCCGCATTTTGTCCCGGTCGCGCCAGCTTTTCGGAGATTCCATGCCTGCCTGCTACGCCCGACATCCGCTCATGTCTCAATGCACTGCGTGCGGTATGATCGTCCTCATGCGCATTATTCTGATTACAGGCATTTCCGGCTCCGGCAAGTCTGTCGGCCTCAACGCTCTCGAAGACGCGGGCTACTTCTGCGTCGACAACCTGCCGCCCACGCTGCTGCGAGCACTGGTCGCCACACGCATGCAGGATCATGGCGACACGCTCGCCGTGGCGATGGATGCACGCAGTGCCGATTCCCTTGCCGGCCTGCCAGCCGATATCGCTCGCCTGAAAGAGGAAGGACATGACGTCAAGGTCCTGTTCCTGAGTGCCAAGACCGAATCGCTGATCGCACGCTTTTCCGAAACCCGCCGCAGCCATCCGCTGTCGCACCGGCGGCTGCCAGACCAATCTCCGGACCAGCGCCCAACCCTGACAGAATGCATTCTGCGCGAGCGCGAAATGCTGGCCACGATCGAAGGACTCGGTCACGTGATCGATACCTCCGGCCTCCCGGCCAACAAGCTGCGCAGCTGGATCAAGGAACTGGTCGCCACGGATGGAACACCACTGACGCTATTGTTCGAGTCCTTTGCCTTCAAGTTTGGCGTGCCACTCGATGCCGACATGGTGTTCGATGCGCGCATGCTACCCAACCCGCACTACGACGCAGCATTGCGGGCGCTCAATGGCCGCGATCAGCCGGTGATCGCGTTCCTCGACGCCCAGCCGGATGCGGCCGAACTGATGGCCGATATCCGCCATTTCGTCGAGAAATGGCTTCCGTCGTTCAAGGCAGATAATCGCAGTTATCTGACGGTCGCCATCGGCTGCACCGGCGGACAGCACCGCTCGGTCTACCTTGTTGAACATCTTGCCGCGTATTTTCGCAACAATGAACGGGTGGTACTTCGCCACCGCGAAATGGACTGACATGACCGATACAAAGACAGACATCGTGACCGACGTAGCGACGAACAACACCAACTGGCTCCCGCTGTTTCCATTACAAACCGTACTGTTCCCGGATGGAATTCTGCCCCTGCGCATCTTCGAAACTCGCTATATCGACATGGTGCGCGAATGCATGCGCCTCGACAAACCATTCGGCGTGGTAGCGATCCGGGAGGGCACGGAGACCGGACAAGCAGCGCAACCGGAAGCAGTCGGCTGCTCGGCGGCCATCGTCCACTGGGATATGGAAGCAGGTGGCTTGCTGATGATAGGCACACGCGGCGGCCTGCGATTTCGCATCCGTGAAACGCGACTGCTGGCCGATCAACGGCTCGAAGCACGCGTCGACTTCCTGGATGCGGATCCTGTGGTTGCGCCACTGCCCGGACAAGCCGATTGCGCCAGCGCGCTGAAATCCATCACCGATGATGTTGATCAGCGCATCGGCAGGAATAACACGCAGGATTATCCGTTTGCACTGCCATTGCGGTTTGATGACGCAGGCTGGGTCGCCAACCGCTGGAGTGAAATCCTGCCCTTGAGTCTGAAAACCAAACAGGAATTACTGGAATTGAATGACCCGGCGATGCGGCTGATCCTGATTCATTCCTGCCTCGAACAGCAACAAATCCTGCAAGGATAAATTGACGGGCATCGTCTCGCGGCCAAAGTACAACAGTATCAACCAGCCCTACCGGCGCTGTGCAGTGAGAAGACCAGAATGCAGGTTATCCGATCAGTCCGGATAACCTGCAGACTCACTGCCCAACCACGACGTCGACGATGCCTTCCCTCTTTCGTACCTTGTCACGCTCTGCCACTGTAACCGCTCGCGGGCAGGCCCTATCCCACATCCTCATTGCCTCGCTGCTGTACCTGCTGATCATTTTCGTTTTTTTCCAGCAAGGGCTGATCAGCCCGCAGGCGTTTCTGGGCGGAGCCGCACTGCTGACCGGGTTTCTGGTGCTTTTCTTTGCGCTATTCTGGTTTCGCATCAATACGCGCTTTCAAGAACCCAGCCTGACTTTCGCCCAAATTGCCGCATCCGTCATCACGATGCTCACCGTGTCTTATCTGGACCGCACGGCCCAGATCGTGCTCGGACCGTTTTTGCTGGTGGCGTTGTCGTATGGCACCTTCCGGCTCGGCGCGACAGCGCTGGCGGTGCTGGCGATCGGTAGCGTTAGCGTCTATCTGACGATGATCCTGGCACGCAATTTCCCGGCCGGATACAACGAAGCATTCCGGATGGACTTGCTGCAGTGGCTAATCGTGTCGCTGACATTGCCGCTCATCGTGGCCATCGGCAAGCAAGCCGGCCAATTACGCGACGCGCTAAAAGCCACGCACTGGCAACTGCAGCAATTCGAAGAGAAAGCCATTCGAGACGAACTGACCGGCCTGTACAACCGACGCCAATTGCAGACCGAGCTTGACGCCGCCATCGCGAGGGCCAACCGGCATGGCATCCCGTTCTGCGTGTGCCTGATCGATGTCGATCACTTCAAGGATATCAATGACCAGCATGGTCACCTCGTCGGCGACCTCATCCTGCGCGAATTCGCACGCGTCGCGAGCGACAGCATTCGCGACAGCGATGTCATCGGCCGCTATGGCGGCGATGAATTCATGCAAATCCTGCCAGATACCGATCTGAAGGGCGCGGTCATGCATGCCGAGCGTTTGCGCGTCTACGCTCACTTCCTGGATTTGCAGGACGTGTTGCCGCTTCACACCATTTCGTTGTCGATCGGTGTCGCCCAGTTTCATCCCGGCGAAGTCGTCACGACGCTGATCGAACGTTCGGATACCGCGTTATATCGTGCCAAGGAACGCGGCCGCAACCGGGTCGAGTGGATCGACGATTACTAAGCTGCGCGTGCCGACGCGAACAAGTCTTCGGCACTAAACAATGCGAGCAACAACTTTTTGATCGGTGCCGGCAAGGGTGCATCGGCCAGCGCCGTCACCGGGTACCAGACATGACTATCCTGGCCGATCCGGTCAAACCGGCGCGACAGACGTACTTCGTACGGCGATATCTGCAACTTGAAATGCGTGAAGACGTGCGCAAACGGCGTCAGCCGTGCACACGATACCGGCACGCCGAACGGTGCCAGTGCCTGCTCCAGCTGTTGCCTGAAAACCGTGCTGTCGTTCTCGTCATTGAGATCGGCCGGCACTAACGCCTGAACTTCCGGCAGCGACAACAAGCCACCCCAGATACCGCTGTCAGGGCGCTGTTCCAGCAATACCTGGCCCTGATCGATCACAACCAGCATCGCGGTCTGGCGTTGCGGCACGGCTTTCTTGGGTTTGCGTACGGGCAGCAAGTCGACACGATCAGTAGCCAGCGCAACACACCGGTCGGCCAGCGGACAGCGCGCGCAATCAGGCCGACTGCGCGTGCACAGCGTGGCCCCCAGATCCATCAAGCCCTGCGTGTAGCGCTCGATGCCGTCCAGCGGCAACAAGTCAACCGCGCGCTGCCATAGCTGGTCCTCGACTGGCTTGCTACCCGGATAACCATCGACGCCGAAGACGCGGGCGAAGACGCGCTTCACGTTACCGTCAAGTATTGCCGCCCGCGTACCGTAAGAAAATGCCGAAATGGCTGCCGCCGTGGAACGACCTATACCGGGCAAATCCGCCAGCAACAGCGGATCACTCGGAAATTTTCCGCCATACTCGGCCACGACGCGCCGGGCGCACTGGTGCAGATTTCGGGCCCGAGTGTAGTACCCGAGTCCGCTCCAGTGCGACATCACTTGCTCCGAACTGGCATTGGCCAGTGTCTCGACATCCGGAAAACTGTTCAGAAATTTTTGGTAATAAGGAATGACTGCCGTAACTTGGGTCTGCTGCAACATGATCTCGGAGAGCCAGACGCGATACGCATCACGCGTGTTTTGCCACGGCAGCGCATGGCGGCCGTGGCTTTGTTGCCAGCCAATGACTGCAGCGGAAAAACCTGGGTCAATGTAAGTGCCAGCGGGAATGGCCGTGCCGATTCGTGGTTGCACTCAGGACGCCATTTCGAGCGCGGCCAGCTCAGCCTGAACCGCCGCCCTGAGCGTATTTTCGAGTACCAGCAAACGAGCGTAGTCCGTCGACAGTTCTGCCTCCATCTGTTCGAACGCCGTCACCTTTTCTTCCAGGCTGTCCGTCGCAAGATGAATCCGCTCGATGGACTGACGCCGGCGTTTCAACTGCGCCTTGTGCTCCCGTATCTGTCCTTCGAGAGGAGCCATGACAACTTTCAGCCAGGCGTCAACATCACGGTTGGCCTGCAAAAAACTCTGCTTGACGCGCGAGGCAATCGAATCAAAAAACTTTTGCATCAGAACACCCGTCCGGGTAGTCACAATGGCGGTAGCGCCAAACTGGCGCTGGTAAATCACTTCGATCATGCGGATTTCTTTCACGTATTTGTCGAGTGAAAATGGCATCGGCGTGGTCAACGCCAGCCCGTGCTCGGTTGAAAATTTACGGTACATGACGGTCATCATCGCGGAAATTTCATCGGTCTTCATCGATGACAAGTACAGGTTGTTCTGGACCTGCTCGAAGAACCGCCGCACTGCTTCGCGAAAGCCGGACGAAAAAATGCTGCCCTCCATCGCCTGTCGCGTCAAGCGGATGTCCTGCTTCAGAATCTCCATGCCAAGGCTGGTGAAGACGTCGTTCGACAAGCGCGCGAACACCGCGCGCGTACCCTGCAGCTTGATGAGGCTTTTATCGAATTCGCGCTTCTCGATATCAATGCGCTTCATCATGTGATCGATGATGTTCTGGTTTTTCCCGCGCAGACTTTTCAGTTCGAGCAATTGCTCGACAACGTTGCGGGTACGCGTGAGCAACTGGGTCCGCTTGGCCGCGGCCAGCTCGTCAATGTTTCCGTCAAGCTGGCTGCGGATAATGTGCTGGCGGGCCGGAATCAGCTGCTGCGACAGCGCATTTTCGAGTGTTGGCATGCGACTGCGGATGAGTAAGGGAAGGTCATGATTGATCTTGCCAACCAGGCCTTTCTGCGCAGAGACAGGGAATATCTGGCTCTCCTGCAAACCCAGCAGTTGTGCCGCGCTGGTGACCTGCTGGCAGATCTGCTGCTCGACTTCATCGGCGGAACGCAACTCGTCCCACATGCTGTCGATTTTATTGAGTACCACCATGCGACCGGCACCGGCACCAATATGGTCGCGCCAGATCGTGATGTCGCTCTTGGTCACACCCGTGTCGGCAGCCAGAATGAACAGCACTGCGTGGGCATTGGGAATCAGGTTCAAGGTCAGCTCGGGCTCGGTACCAATGGCATTGAGCCCCGGTGTATCGATGATGACCAGACCTTGCTGCAATAGCGGGTGTGGAAAGTTGACGATTGCATGTCGCCAGCGCGACACTTCGACCAGACCATCGGCGTCGACCGCTAACGCACGGTCCGGATCGCTTTCGTCGTACAGGCCATAACTGTGCGCTTGCTCCACCGTCACGCGCTTGGTCAGACTGACTTGCCGGAACGCGTCCTGCATGCCGTCGCCGGAGGACAGGTTCAGAGGTAATACGGTCCAGGCCTGTTGCTCCGACTTCAGATCGGAAGTCGATTTTCCGTGGGCTCGTGTTTCGATCGGCAGCAGCCGAATCGAGGGCGGAAAGGCTTCGTCGTACAGCAATTCGGTCGGGCACATCGTGGTTCTGCCAGCCGACGAAGGCAGGATGCGCTGACCATAGCCAGCGAAGAAAATCGCATTGATCAGCTCGGATTTTCCGCGCGAGAATTCGGCA
>CANFED010000179.1 GCA_947445995.1 Oxalobacteraceae bacterium
ATGCAAAATTACCTCTTCCTTGTTGCGGCCGTGCTGTACGCGGCCTGCGCTTTCCTTCCAATACGCTTGCGCGTGCTCATCTCGATCAGTCTGGCACTGGGCTGGACGCTGCATGGCCTGGCCCTCTGGTCCGATGTGGTGGTCGCCGATTTTCTGCGCCTGGGCTTTGCGCAGATGCTGTCAGCCGCGATGTGGATTTCGGTCGCCGTCTATTGGGTCGAGAACCGTAACATGGCGCTCGACAGCCTGCGTGTGTTGATGTTGCCGGTGGCTGCCGTCGCGGTGCTGCTGCCGATTGTTTTTCCCGGCAGCCTGATGTCGCTGCAAGACAAGACCGTCCTGTTTCCGTGGCATGTTGCGATCGCGCTGCTGGCCTACAGCACGCTGACGATCGCTGCCTTTCATGCGGTATTGATGGCGGTGCAGGAGTCGTATCTTCATGCGCATCGTGGTCTGCTCAACGAGGGCAAGGGCGGCTGGTATGCAGCTGCGATTGCGCGTCTGCCCGCACTGCTGAAGATGGAAAAAATCCTGTTCCGGCTGATCAGCATCGGATTCTTCCTGCTGACGCTGACGGTCCTGTCGGGCCTGCTGTTCTCCGAACAGTTGTTCGGCAAGGCCCTGACCTGGGATCACAAGACCATCTTCACGCTGCTGTCATGGGTGCTGTTTGGCGTCCTGCTGGCCGGACGCCACTGGCGCGGCTGGCGCGGCAAGACGGCGCTGACCTTCACGCTCACCGGTTTCGTGACGCTCTTGCTGGCCTATGTCGGTAGCCGCTTTGTGCTGGAAGTCGTGTTGCACAGGGGGCTGACATGAGGTTCCTGGCCTGGCTGGTACTTGCCATACTCGTGATTTATGTCATGCGCAAAAAAATGATCGCAGCGATGCGGCCACCGCCGTCGCCACCGGCACAAGCGCAGCGATCAGTCGAGGGCGAATCGATGGTCAGCTGCGCCCATTGCGGCATCTACATCCCGGCCTCCGAAGCGCTGTCCGGGCCACACGATCAGCTGTATTGCAGTTCGGAGCACCGCGCTCTCCACGTGTCGTCCTGATGCTGCCCTGGCGCACGCACCGACTCACGCTGACGCCGGACGAGGTGCTTGAGCCGGTCGTGTATGCCGGTGCCGGCAGTCCGTTGTGGCGTACCTTGCACGCGTTCAATTTATTGCGGTTTGTGATTGCGCTGTTGCTGATGGTGTTCCTGGGCGCGGTCGAGATCCGCCACTCCAGCGGCGACGAGTCGATTCCCTACCTGCAATTGTGCAGTGTCTACCTGTTTGCATCGGTGGCATTCTGGGTGCTGGCAGTGCGTTCGCGCGAGCGTTTTCTGATGCAGCTGTCGAGCCAGATCGGCGTTGATATCGTCATCATTGCCACGCTGTTCGTACTGGCCGGCGGCACTCGCAGCGGGCTGGCGATCCTGTTCCTGTTCCCGCTGGCAGGCGGTGCAATCCTCGCCCCGCTGATTCTGGCGCTGTTCTACACGTCGGTGGTGGCACTGGTGCTGCTGTTCGACAGCGTCTGGCAATCGCTGCGGATGACGTCGGATAGCTCGATTTCGACGGCGGGGTTGTATGGCATGGGATTCTTCGCCGCCGCGTTGCTGCTCAACCGGCTGGCCTCGAAGCTGATCAAGCAGGAAGGTCTGGCCGTGCAGCGCGGACAGGCCTTGCAATTGCAGGAGGCCATCAATGTACTGATCGTCGCCGACATGGGCGATGGCATCCTGGTGCTCGAAAAAGACAGTACCATCATGACCGGCAATCCGGCTGCGCAAGCGATGCTTGGCGTCGCGCTGGGTGACAATGGTTCGCTGGTGCGACTCATCGACAGTGCGGCGCTGGCACCGATTGCCGACGCCTGGCTGGCATGGACCCGGCGCGTGCCGGATGATGATGCATTTGCCTTTTACGTGATGCTCAAGCCGGCCGGCCGGCGCGACTTGTCGGCGCACCTGAAGCTGCGTTTTGCGACGGTACACGCGCCCGGCCTGGATGCCGAACGCACCGTGATTTTCCTGCAGGATGTCACCGAAATCGAAAACCGGGCGCAGGACCTGAAGCTGGCATCGATGGGACGCCTGACCGCCAGCATTGCCCACGAAGTACGCAACCCGCTGTCGGCGATTTCGCATGCGGCATCCTTGCTCGAAGAGGATGCGCCGGACCCGACTCAGGTCCGGTTGCTGGCAATTATCGAAGACAATGTGGCGCGGCTCAACCGCATGATCGAAGACATCCTCAAGCTCTCGCGCAAGGCCCAACCGCTGGGTGAACCGCTGTTGCTATCGGCTTTTTTTGCCGACCTGCTGCCCGAGTTCAGGGATATCCACGGCTTGCCGGAATCGGTCATTGTGGTCACGGGGGCAACAGAGTGCCGCGTGCGTTTTGATCCATTGCACTTGCGTGAAGTCGTGCTGAACCTGTTGTCGAATGCACTGCGTTACGCCAGCGGCGGCAGCGGCAGTATTTGCCTTGAGGTCGTTGCGCTCACTGCCAGTCGCATCGAACTGCATGTGCAGGATGACGGTGTACCGATTACGCCCGCGATACGCGCCCACCTGTTCGAGCCGTTTTACACGACATCGAGCAAAGGTACCGGGCTCGGGCTTTACCTGGCACGAGAACTGTGTCTCAATAACGAAGCCATGCTGGATTACGAATACCGTCAGGAGTCGGGCGAGGACTCCGAACCGAGTGGGCGCTTCGTGATTACCTTTGCCACCGCCAACATTCTTTAACGGACATCCCTGATGAGTTCACCCCGCATTCTGGTCATCGACGACGAAGCCGATCTGCGCGAATTGCTGGAAATTACGCTGCTCAAAATGGGACTGGATGTCGATAGCGCAGAGACCCTGGCCCAGGCCCGCGCCTTTCTGGCGCAACGCGACTATGCGCTGGTACTGACCGACATGCGTTTGCCGGACGGCCTGGGTATCGAGCTGGTCCATGAAATCACCGCCGCCGGGCGACCGATACCGATTGCCGTCATCACCGCATTCGGCAGCGCCGACAATGCGGTCTCGGCACTCAAGGCGGGTGCGTTTGATTATCTGTCGAAGCCGGTCCGGGTCGAGCAGTTGCGCCAGGTCGTGCATTCCGCGCTGCGCATCGACAAGGCCGATACGCAGGCAGCCAGCGCTGCGGCACCGGTGTTGCGACTGGTCGGCGAGTCAGCCGCCATGCACGATGTGCGTGCCCAGATCGTGCGTCTGGCGCGCAGCATGGCACCGGTGGCCATCACCGGCGAATCGGGCAGCGGCAAGGAACTGGCCGCACGCGATATCCACAGCCAGAGCGCGCGTGCCGGCAAGGCCTTCGTTGCCGTCAATTGCGGTGCGATCCCGGAAGCACTGATGGAAGCCGAATTTTTCGGTTATCGCAAAGGCGCTTTCACCGGCGCAGCCGAGGACCGTGACGGATTTTTTCAGGCGGCCAGCGGCGGTACGCTGATGCTCGATGAAGTCGCCGACCTGCCACTGGCAATGCAAGTGAAGTTGTTGCGGGCGATCCAGGAACGACGCGTGCGCAAGGTCGGGGCGACGGCGGAAGAGCCGGTCGATGTGCGCCTGATTAGTGCCACGCATCAGAACCTGGCCGACTGGGTCGAGCAAGGCAAGTTCAGGCAAGACCTGTATTACCGCCTCAATGTAATCGAATTGCGCCTGCCGCCGTTGCGCGAACGGCGTGACGATGTCGGCTTGCTGGCCGGCGTGATCCTGCAGCGACTCGCGGGTACCGACACCGTGACCGTATTGTCGCCGGAGGCACTGGTGGCCTTGCAGGGCTGCACTTTTCCGGGCAACGTGCGCGAACTCGAAAACATCCTCGAACGGGCGATGGCGTTTGCCAGCGATAACGTCATCGAAGTGGCTGATCTGGCGTTGCGCCAGCCGCTGCCAGTACCTGTTGCCGTGCCGCTGGCGGAGGCTGTCGCCATCATCACGCCGGTCGACGAGACGCGGGCAGCCACCTTGGTGAATGCGTTGCCGGAGTCGCTCCCTGACCATCTTGATGATGTCGAGCGGGACATCATCCGGCGCGCGCTCGCACGTACCCACTTCAACCGGACCCAGGCCGCCGAACTGCTAGGCATCAGTTTCCGGCAACTGCGTTACCGGATGCAGCGGCTAGAGATTCATGGCCCCGAATAACCCGGCCAGCGCCGCGTTACAGATCGACGCGGATGGCTGGTGTCCGCAAGCGCAGCAACTGCGTTCGCCCAACTGTGATGCGCGTGGTGCCGGCAGCGTCATCGACCTGCTGGTCATTCACAACATCAGTTTGCCGCCGCAGCAGTATGGCGGTCCGTACATCGCGCAACTGTTCACCAACACGCTAGCCTTCGATGCTGACCCGTACTTCGATCAGTTGCGTGCCTTGCGCGTATCCAGCCATTTCGTGATCCGTCGCGATGGCAGCTTGCAGCAGTTCGTGTCGACCTTGCAGCGCGCCTGGCACGCTGGCATCTCGCAATTCGGTGACCGCTCACGCTGCAATGATTTTTCGATCGGCATCGAGCTGGAAGGCAGTGACGTCGAGCCCTTTTCCGATCTGCAATATGCCTGTCTGTGTCAGCTCAGCCACGCGCTGCATCAGGCGCATCCGTTGTCCGCAGTGACGGGTCACCAGCATATTGCGCCCGGTCGAAAAACGGATCCCGGCCCCTGTTTTGACTGGCCGCGCTACCACGCGCAATGGGCCGTCAACTTGTCCTGTGATGCACTGGCAGCACTGCCGCTTTTTGTCACGACAGAGCAAAAAACGCAACCATAAAATCTCTTTATTTCTTCAATTTAAGTATTGCGGCAAGCGTTCTGGCGAACTAGAATTAGTGAAAATCATGAGGGCATCACTAGATATAGTCATATACAATGGCGACCACGGTGATTCTCCCTTGCGGTTTGTTCGTCAAATGGACCGGCTCGCCAGGCAGGTCAAGGATCGCGGAGCGCCACTATTTCAGCACCATGCTGATGCCGCCGCGTCTGCCAGTGTCCGCAACATTGAGGGAACCTCCGCGGCCGGGAGGGTCAACTAACCACCGGCGGCAATGTATCTGCCGCCCGGATTCACGATAAAGGTATCTCATGCAATCCTCATCGAATAACGCCATCAAGTCCCGCTTCGAATTCAGTGCTGCTGCCAACGCGCCCGGCGCGCCGCAGCAGCAAGCCGCCCTGGCCGACTACCGCATTTTGCGCCGCAATGGCGCGGTCGTCGCGTTCGAACCGTCGAAGATTTCCATCGCTGTCACGAAGGCTTTTCTCGCCGTCAACGGCGGTCAGGGTGCCGCGTCAGCGCGTGTGCGCGAACTCGTCGAGCAGCTGACCGCCACCGTCGTCGCGGCGCTGGTGCGACGCCAGCCAGCCGGCGGTACCTTCCATATCGAAGACATTCAGGATCAGGTCGAACTGGCGCTGATGCGTTCGGGCGAACATGATGTCGCCCGCGCCTATGTGTTGTATCGGGCCAAGCGCATGGAAGAGCGCGCGCTGCAGCAAGCCGCCCGTCCGGCTGGCGCCTCGGTGCAATTGCATGTGACCGAAGACGGCCAGCGCCGCCTGCTTGATATGCAGCAAGTGCACAACCTGATTAACGCGGCCTGCATCGGCCTTGAAAAGCATGTCGATGCCAACGCCATTTTTGGCGAGACCGTCAAGAATCTGTATGACGGCGTGCCGGTCGAAGAGCTGCACAAGTCGGCCATTCTGGCGGCGCGTGCGCTGATGGAAAAAGACCCGGCCTACACCACCGTCACCGCGCGCATCCTGATGCATGTGATCCGCAAGGAAGTCTTCGGCAAGGAAGTCGCGCAGGCTGATGCACAAGCCCATTACCTCGAATACTTCCCGCAGTTCATCCGCAAAGGCATCGACGCCGAACTGCTTGACGCGAAGCTGGCCGAGTTTGACCTGACCCGCCTGGCCAAGGCGCTGGTGCCGGACCGCGATCTGCAATTCGGCTACATCGGTTTGCAGACTCTTTACGATCGCTACTTCCTGCACATCCGCGAGATCCGCATCGAAATGCCGCAGGCGTTCTACATGCGCGTGGCGATGGGCCTGGCCCTCAACGAAGCCAACCGCGAAGAGCGTGCGATCGAGTTCTACAACCTGCTGTCGAGTTTTGATTTCATGAGTTCAACGCCGACGCTGTTCAACTCTGGCACGCTGCGCTCGCAATTGTCGTCGTGCTATCTGACGACAGTGGCTGATGACCTCGAAGGCATTTACGATGCGATCAAGGACAACGCGCTGCTGGCCAAATACGCCGGCGGTCTTGGCAACGACTGGACCCCGGTGCGCTCGCTCGGTGCCCACATCAAGGGTACCAACGGCAAATCGCAAGGCGTGGTGCCGTTCCTGAAAGTGGTCAATGACACCGCCGTGGCGGTCAATCAGGGCGGCAAGCGCAAGGGCGCGGTCTGCGCGTATCTCGAAACCTGGCACATGGACATCGAGGAATTCCTCGACCTGCGCAAGAACACCGGCGACGATCGCCGCCGCACGCATGACATGAACACGGCCAACTGGATTCCGGACCTGTTCATGAAACGCGTGATGGAAAAAGGGTCGTGGATGCTGTTCTCGCCAAGCGAAGTGCCGGACCTGCATGACAAGGTCGGCCGTGCCTTCGAAGCTGCGTACACCGGTTACGAAGCGGCAGCGGCGCGCGGCGAGCTGCGCATGTTCAAGAAAGTCGAAGCGCTCGACCTGTGGCGCAAGATGCTGTCGATGCTGTTCGAAACCGGCCATCCGTGGATCACCTTCAAGGACCCGTGCAACATCCGTTCGCCGCAGCAGCATGTCGGCGTCGTGCACAGCTCGAACCTGTGTACCGAGATCACGTTAAATACCAACGCATCCGAAATCGCGGTCTGCAACCTCGGCTCGGTGAACTTGCCGGCGCACATGAAAGACGGCCAGCTCGACCACGTCAAATTGCAGAAGACGATACGCATCGCGATGCGCATGCTCGACAACGTCATCGACATCAATTACTACGCGGTGCAAAAGGCGCGCGATTCGAACATGCGCCATCGTCCGGTCGGTCTGGGCATCATGGGTTTCCAGGATTGCCTGCACATGATGCGCGTGCCATATGCGTCGGCTGCCGCTGTCAGCTTTGCCGACAAGTCGATGGAAGCGGTCTGCTATTACGCCTACACCGCCTCGACCGAACTGGCCGAAGAGCGTGGTCAGTACAGTTCGTACAAGGGGTCGTTGTGGGACCGTGGCATCCTGCCGCAAGATTCGCTGAAGCTGCTGATGGAAGAGCGTGGCGGCTACCTCGAAACCGATCTGTCCGAATCGATGGACTGGACTCCGCTGCGCGCACGCATCAAGCAGTTCGGCATGCGCAATTCGAACTGCGTGGCCATTGCACCGACGGCAACGATTTCGAACATCATCGGTGTGGCTGCCTGCATCGAACCGACCTATCAAAACCTGTACGTCAAGTCGAACCTGTCGGGTGAATTCACCGAGATCAACGAATACCTTGTGCGCGATTTGAAAGCACGCGATTTGTGGGATGAAGTGATGATCTCCGACCTCAAGTATTTTGATGGCAGCCTGGCCCGCATCGATCGCGTGCCGCAGGAATTGCGCGCCATTTATGCGACCGCATTCGAGATCGAACCGTCGTGGCTGGTCGAGGCCGCATCGCGCCGGCAGAAGTGGATTGACCAGGCGCAGTCGCTCAATATCTACATGGCGGGTGCCTCCGGCAAGAAGCTCGACGAGACCTACAAGCTGGCCTGGCTGCGCGGTCTGAAGACCACGTACTACCTGCGTACGATCGGTGCCACGCACACTGAAAAATCGACTTCCAAAACCGGCTCGCTCAATGCGGTTTCGGCTGATGGTGTCAGCAGCGGCGTCGCACTGAGTGCGTACACCACGGCGGGCAGTGCGACCGGCGAAGTCGACGGACCATCCTGTGTGCTGCGTCCCGGCGACGACGGTTTCGAAGAGTGTGAGGCGTGTCAATAATTCAAAAAAGGGATGCCGGCTTCTCGCCACCAGGCGATCGGCATCCGGCCAGGCAATGTTCAGCAAGCTGAACCATAAAAGGAAAAAACCTATGTTAAGTTGGGATGAAGAAGTAACGCCGGCAGTCAATCCTGCCACCCGCCC
>CANFED010000180.1 GCA_947445995.1 Oxalobacteraceae bacterium
CCGTCTCAATGACTTTGGCCGTCAGCGCATGGTCGATACCGAACTGGTCTGATTTGTTCTGAATCGCCCTGCAGCAAGAGGGCGATATCCCTTCATTCAATTTAACAAGGAGATTCCATGTCCGAATTTTGGGGCTTTCCGGGAGCAGATATGCTTGCCGTTGTCGTCATCGTCATTCTCAGCGGGCTTGTGCTCTATCAGGCGCGTACCTTTGTCACCAAGCTTTAATATGCACGGAATGCAGCGCGCGCCTGATGACGTCTTTACGGCGCATCTTGTTCCGATCGCTTCGGCAGTGCGGCAATCAAATCAGCAAAGCGCTCGCCCTGAACCGTGATGTGCTGTCGCAGCAGCTCGACGGTCAGGTCGCTGTCGCCTGAAACAATGGCCTGCACGATATGTTCGTGCTCATCGTAAGACGCCTTGGTTCGGTTACGTACGCGCAACTGCAATCGGCGATAAGGCCGCAACCGGCGATGCAAGGACCTGGCCTGCTCGGCCAGAAACGCATTGCGGCTGCCCGCATAAATCTGTTCGTGAAACGCCTCATTGCGGAAAAAATATTCATCCGGATCAGCGTTGTCATGCGCTTCCATGCAAGCCTGATGCGCAGCCTGCAACGCGCTGTGATCAACGGCCGTCATGCGCCGTGCCGCCAATCGGCCGCACATTGCTTCAATTTCTGCCATCACTTCAAACATCTCGATCAACTGCTGCGGTCCGACATCGGCAACCACTGCTCCGCGCCGCGGGCGCATGACGATGATACCCATCGACATGAGTTGATTCAGTGCTTCCCGGATCGGCGTGCGTGAGACGCCGAAGTGCGTCGCCAGTTCGGTTTCATCTAAATGTTGCCCTGGTAGAAATTGACCAATAGCAATCATTTCTTCTATCGCTAGTCGTAAAGTCTCTGATCGATTTTTCATAAGGCAGGTTTTTATGATTCTTTTGTGTACATTTGTAAATTATAAAGTCAAACTAAGACGTTGCCTTGTATTTTTTGGCGATGTTTTTGTACACAAGAACGCCCACAAGAAGCCTTCCACAACATAATTATGAGACATGCAAAATGCAGAAGCCATTTTTGAAGTGCACCTTCAAGCGTATCTTGACATGTACCTTGTTCATGATGTCGAGCGGTGCGTTTGCACTGGGTGCGACGGGATTTATTTCCGCTGCGCCGGTGGCAACCAAGGTCATCAAGGAATTTCATCAGTTCATCGCCAGCGACGGTCCTGAAGTCAATCCTGGTTTGATACCCGCGCCGGCAACGAGTAACGAGCTGAGACTGCGCTGGAAAACAGCGCCCAACGGATTACTCTGCTGATCGATCTGAATCTGTTCGTCATCAATGGAATCGCACCGGATAGCAGTCCTGGGGATATCGCCAAAGGCGTTCTGCCATTTATCCTCATCATGATTGCCGATATTGCGTTGTTGTCCGTCTTTCCGCAAATAGTGATGTTTTTACCAAACTTTCTGGGATAACCATGAAGCAGTGGAATACCTTGGCGGTGAACCGCCGCAAGCGCCTTGATCGGGGCTTGCTTGTGACGGGACGGATTGCCGACCCGTCAAAAATGACCGCCTTGCTGGAGGCCGTGATCGAGCCGGGCGATCGTGTCTGCATGGAGGGCAACAACCAGAAGCAAGCCGATTTTCTGGCGCGCTCCTTGTTGCAGGCCGATCCGGCGGTGCTGCACGATCTGCATATCCTGCAGTCGGTGCTGGCACTGCCCGAGCATCTGGATATCTTCGAGAAGGGGATTGCCTCCAAGCTCGATTTCTCGTTCTCCGGGCCGCAAGCGGTGCGTCTGGCCCGGTTGATGCAGTCGGGCGCGATCGAGGTCGGCGCGATCCATACCTATCTGGAACTGTACGGTCGCTATTTTGTTGACCTGACGCCGCGCGTCTCGCTGATCGCGGCCGAGGCGGCTGACCGGCATGGCAATCTGTACACCGGACCCAATACCGAAGACACGCCTGCCATCGTCGAAGCCACCGCGTTCAAGAACGGTATCGTCATTGCGCAGGTCAATGAAATCGTCGATGTCCTGCCGCGCATTGACATCCCTGCCGACTGGGTCGACTTCGTGGTGCCCGCGCCGACGCCGTATTACATCGAGCCGTTGTTCACCCGCGATCCGGCGCAGATTTCGGAAATCCAGGTGCTGATGGCGATGATGGCGATCAAGGGCATTTACGCCGAATATGGTGTCCAGCGTCTGAATCACGGCATCGGTTTTGACACCGCAGCGATCGAACTGCTGTTGCCGACCTATGCCGCATCGCTGGGCCTGAAAGGGAAAATCTGCCAGCACTGGGCGCTCAATCCGCATCCGGCACTGATCCCGGCAATCGAAGCCGGCTTTGTCGAATCGGTCTATTCGTTCGGTTCCGAAATGGGTATGGAAGAGTACATCCGGGCGCGCCCCGATGTCTTCTTTACCGGTCCGGATGGCGCGATGCGCAGCAACCGTGCGCTGTGTCAGGCGGCAGGTCATTACGCCTGCGACATGTTCATCGGCTCCACGTTGCAGATCGATTTGCAGGGCAACTCGTCGACGGCCACGCTGGGTCGCATCTCGGGTTTCGGTGGTGCGCCCAATATGGGTGCCGATGCGCGCGGCCGGCGTCACGCCAGTCCCGGCTGGCTCAAGGCCGGACAGCAGGCACGCGCCGGCAAGAACACGATTCCGCGCGGCCAGAAGCTGGTGGTGCAGATTGTCGAAACCTTCCGCGAGCACATGCAACCGGCGTTTGTCGATCGGCTCGATGCCTGGGAACTGGGCGAGCAGGCCGGCATGGCCATTCCACCGGTGATGATTTACGGCGACGATGTCACCCACATCCTGACCGAGGAAGGGATTGCCAATCTGCTGCTGTGTCGCACTGACGAAGAGCGCGAACAGGCGATCCGTGGCGTCGCCGGCTACACCCCGGTTGGCATGGCGCGTGACCACCGCATGGTCGAGAACCTGCGCGATCGCGGCATCATCCAGCGCGCCGAAGACCTCGGTATCGACAAGCGAATGGCGACAAGAGATTTGCTGGCGGCCAAGACAATGAAGGATCTGGTACGTGCATCCGGCGGCTTGTACAACCCGCCCAAGCGTTTCAGAAACTGGTAAGGAGAAGACATACATGGAAACCCTGACATACCGTTTTGAACATGGCCAGCGTCGCATTCCGGCCCGGCCCGAACTGGTCGGCGTGGTCGGCTCCGGCAATCTGGAAGTGCTGATCGAACCGGCCGAGCAAGGCGGTGCCTGCACGGTAGAAATTAGTACCGCAGCGCGCGGCTTCGGTGCGATCTGGGAAGCCGTGATCACGGATTTCCAGACACGCTGGCAACTGGCCGACACCCGCATCTCGATCAACGACATGGGGGCCACGCCGGCGGTAGTGAGCCTGCGGCTGGACCAGGCAGTCGAAGCCTTGCTGGAGCAAAGCCGATGAGCAGCTATCTGGAAGCCAACGCGCGTGAGCGCATCCAGCGACTGCTGGACCCGCGTTCCTTCGAGGAATTCCTGCCGCCATCGGAGCGTATCGTCAGTCCGCATCTGGCGCAACTCGATGCGCCGGTCGCGTTCGATGACGGTGTCGTGATCGGGCAGGGCTTGTTGAACGGTCAGCGCGTGTTCGCCGCCGCGCAGGAGGGCGGTTTCATGGGCGGCGCAGTCGGTGAGGTGCATGGTGCCAAGCTGGTCGGGCTATTGCAGCGCGCCGTTGTCGAGCGCGTGGACGCCGTGATCCTGTTGCTGGAAACCGGCGGCGTGCGTTTGCACGAAGCCAACGCCGGCCTGATTGCCGTCTCCGAAGTGATGCGTGCCGTGCTGCAAACGCGTGCGGCAGACATCCCGGTGATCGTGCTCATCGGTGGCTCCAACGGCTGTTTCGGTGGCATGGGCATCGTCGCACGCTGTGCCAATTTCATTGTGATGTCCGAAGAAGGACGGCTGGCGATGTCGGGACCGGAGGTCATCGAAACGGCCAGCGGCGTCGAGGAATTCGACTCGCGTGACCGGGCGCTGGTGTGGCGTACCACCGGCGGCAAGCACCGGTACTTGCTCGGCGATTGCCAGGCCATCGTGACCGATGACATCGACGCGTTCCGGCAAGCGGCTACCGAGGCAGTGCACGCGTGCCGTCAGGGTAGTGCGGCACTGACGCTGGCTGCGCTGGAAGCCGAGCAGGCAATGCTGGCAGCGCGACTGCAGGATTTCGGCACGCAAGACGAGCCGATGGAAATCTGGCGTCGCCTCGGCATCGACAATCCTGACATTGTCCCGATGCTGGAAGCGACTGAGTTCACCGCGCTGGTCGAGCGCAGCGTTGACCGACAGGGAGCCAAATAATGGAATGGAAACAACTCGCGGACAATTTATTTTCCGCCGGTCACACGATCAACGAGACCGATCATTTCCTGTCGGGTACCGCAGAGGTCGACGGCCACACCATCGCGGTGATCGGCACCACCAACCATGCGCCCATCGGCATCGAGATCGCACTGGCGCAGGCGCAAGCGGTCCTGAAGGTCGTGCGCGAGCATCCGCAGCGCGGCATCCTGCTGCTGGTCGATACCCAGGGTCAGCGCTTGCGCCATCGCGACGAAATGCTCGGCATTAATAGCTACATGGCGCACCTGGGCAAATGCATCGAGCTGGCGCGGCGCAGCGGCCACAAGGTCGTCGCACTGGTCTACGATCAGGCGCTGTCGGGTGGCTTCATCACCAGCGGCATGATGGCCGATGCCTGTTATGCATTACCCGAATCGACAATCCGCGTCATGGGATTGCCAGCGATGGCGCGCATCACCAAGGTGCCGCTGGAGCGCCTGACCGAACTGGCCAAGGACAATCCGGTCTTCGCGCCGGGGCCGGACAATTACCGACGCATGGGCGGCATCGAAGCGATCTGGGAAGACGATCTGGCGACCCAGCTGGCCGATGCGCTGCGCGACCCGAATACGGTTGATCAACGCGCTGCACTCGGGCTGGCACGCGGCGGGCGCAAGCTGTCGCAGAAGGTTGTCGAGGCGGTGCGGTCGGGAACGCATGTTCGCCCGGCATGACCTGATCTGGCTTGATGCGCAAGGCTGGCAAGGTTGCCGCGACGGGTTGGTCGGCAAGCTGGATGCGACTGCTCAGGCCGCGCTCGCGCGCTGGCAGCAAGCCGACTGGCCGGCGATCGTGCGGCGCGCCGACGTCGACATGGCCGTCGACGAAGTCTGCCTTGGCGTCGCGCTGCCGCCCGACCCGGACAGCGGGCACAAGTTGCGTATCGCATTGCGCGCGCCGGTCGCTAACGTTCGCCGCACGCGTGTTCCGCTTGCCATCGATGCCGTGCTGGCGAGCGCGCCGGAGCGCTGGCGCGCGGCGCTGCAATTACTGGCAGACGATGTCGGCCGCCATGACCTGACGTTTGGCATCTATGGTTCGCTGGCATTGCAAACGCTGACCGGCCAGGTTTATGTCACCGCCACCTCCGATATCGACCTGCTGTTTTCACCGAAGACAACGGCCCAACTGGGGCAGGGCATCGCGCTGCTGCAACAGCATGCGTCAGCCTTGCCGCTGGACGGCGAAATCCTGTTTCCGTCGGGGCAGGCGGTGGCCTGGAAAGAGTGGGTGCAGGCCAGCGGCAACGCCTCGCGTGTGCTGGTGAAGGATGCCGGCAGCGTGCATTTATCGACGATGGCGGCGCTGCTGGCGACATTTTCAGAGTGACAGGACGGAGCGGTGGACATGCATGAATTGATCTTTGTTGCGTCGAAAATAGCGATGGCGAAGCCGGCTTGTGCGCCGTTGCCATCGTCTTTTTCTGCACAGATTGGCCGCCATGCCGTGCGCAGCCTGTACGCCGAACTGGCCTTGTATCCGAAGCCGGGGCTGGTCTCGCTGGTCGACAATGGCAGCCATGACGACATGACGGCGACGACTTTTCTGCGCAGTCTTTTTGCGCTACGCCACTACTTCATTTGCATCACTGACGCCGGCATCAACGCGGCGCCATTTCGCACGCTGCAGCAGCTGGGCATCTCTGCCGAGGCGCGCATGCTCAAGGCCACTGGCGGCATCAATACCCATCGCGGCGCGATCTTTTGCGTCGGCATGTTGTGCGCGGCGATCGGTGCTTGCCGTGCACGCCATGTGGCGTTGTCGGCCGAATCGATACGCACGACCTTGCGTGCGCACTGGGGCGAGGCGCTGGTCACTCACACCCACGTTGTTCCCGCCCATCCGAGTAGCCAGCCGTCGCACGGCATGCAGGCAGTACTGCTGCATGCCGCCAGCGGTGCCAGGGAAGAGGCGGCGCGCGGTTTGCCATCGGTGTTCGAGGTGGCATTGCCGGCACTGCAGCGCACGCTGGTTGCCGGACGCAGTCTGCATTGCGCACGGGTCGATGCCTTCTTTGCGCTGATGGCACACATCAGCGATACCAATGTCTACCACCGTGGCGGGATGGCCGGGGCCGCGACGGTCAGGCAGCTGGCGCAGGATTTTCTGGCGCGTGGCGGCAGCGCCCATCCGCACTGGAAAGACCATGCGCTGGCCTGTCATCAGACCCTGGTCCGGCAGCGCCTGTCGCCCGGTGGTGCGGCGGATCTGCTGGCGGCAACGTGTCTGGTGCATGCGGTCACATCAAGCTGGCCGCTGCCTGGTCGCAGTCAGATGGAAAGCACGCAATGAGGCAACGACTCGCCATCCTGTGCCCCGGTCAGGGCGCGCAACATCCGCAACTGTTTGATCTGGCCAATTCGGACGCGCGCGTCGCCAGCCTGCTGGCGCAGTGGCCGGTGGCTGCCGCTTGCGGCGTATCGCTCTCGGCTGCGTTGGGCGACCCCGCGCTGCTGTATGCCAACCGGATTGCGCAACCGCTGATCGTCGCGTCTGCGCTGGCCGTGTGGGAAGCCATCAAATCCAGCGTTCCTGCACCAGTGCTGGTGGCCGGTTACAGCATCGGCGAACTCAGTGCTTACGGTATCGCCGGCGCACTGCCGGCCGGGGAGTTGATCAGGTTAGCGGCAACGCGTGCGCGGGCGATGGATGCCTGTACCCATCCGTCTGCCCGGCAATCGCTGCTGGCCGTTTCAGGTCTGACTGCTCCTGCAGTGCACGCCTTGCTGGAACAGCACCGGCTGGCGATCGCGATTCAGAACGGCGATGACAGCCTGATCGTCGGCGGCATGCGCGACGATCTGCGTGCCGCCGAAGCCGGCTTGCAACAACTGGGTGCGCAACTGACGCCGATTCAGGTTGAAGTGGCTTCGCATACCGGCCTGATGCAGGACGCGGTGGAGCCATTTCGCGCAGCGCTGCAGCAGAGTCAATTTGCACCTTTCAAAATGCCGGTACTGGCCGGTATTTCTGCTGACCCGGTCTCGGACAAGGAGGCTGCGGTATCGCTGCTATCGCGCCAGATCGCCGAAACAATCCGCTGGGATCAATGCATGGACGCCGTTGCCGAAGCCGGCATCACGGTCGCGCTGGAACTCGGTCCCGGCGGGGCGCTGTCGCGCATGCTGCGGGCGAGACATCCGGGGATCGAATGCCGCTCGGTTGTCGATTTCCGATCACTGGCAGGCGTCGTCAAATGGCTGGAGCGGCAGTGCCATTAAATTGAACGCGATCGATATCCTGATGCCGTCGTGACCTGTCGTCCAAAGCGCCAGCGAAGGAATGGATTTTGGCAGGAAAGTGATGTCCTCAACCGTCACCTTCAGGAGTTTCGAGTCTTCTTTCCCCCAACGTTTGCTGCGTTCTTTCGATTTCGTCGCAGAGCAATTTTTCATCTGGCAGCACGGTCTTGTATTGGGCAGCCATCACTTTGTTTGGCAATCCTTCTAATGCGTAATGTGCTTCTGCGGCTCCTTTTTCAGCGCACAGGATCAGCCCGATTGGTTCATTCTCTCCAGGCTTCATCCAGTGCGCTTTGGCGTAGTTCAAGTACATGTACATTTGTCCGGCATCGGCATGACTGAACTTGCCAACCTTTAGATCAATGACGATCAGGCAGTTGAGCTGGCGATGGAAGAACAGCAAATCGACACGGAACCAGCTATCGTCAAGCCGCAAACGGCGCTGCCGACCGACGAAGGCGAAATCGTCTCCCAGCTCAATCAGGAAGTCTGAAAAGTGCG
>CANFED010000181.1 GCA_947445995.1 Oxalobacteraceae bacterium
GACAAGCGGCCCTGACGGGCCAGTTCTGCAAACAGCTTGTAGGCCGGTGCGAGATTTTTTTCATTGCCGCCAAACGCCAGCGCTGCTGCCAGCACCGCGCTGTTGGCTTGCGAGGCGACGCCGACTTCGCCGACCGTTACGCGATACGTACCGGCCAGCAGGTCTTTCCAGTTCTTCGGTGGATTTTTTACCAGCTTGTTGTTGCTGATGAAGGCCATCGTGCCGGTGTAGGCCAGCATCCAGTGACCATCCGTGTCCTTGGCCCAGGGCGGGATGTCGTTCCAGGTCGAGGGCTTGTACGGTTGCGTGACGCCCTTGGCGACGGCGATCGGTCCGAACGAATGGCCGACATCGCCGATGTCAGCAGAGGCATTGCTTTTCTCGGCATCGAACTTGGCGATTTCCTGCGCCGAACTCATGTCGGTGTCCTGATGCGTGATGCCGTACTTCGACTCCATCGCGGCCCACGACTGCTTCCAGTTGGCCCAGTCGGGCGGCATGCCGACGCTGTTGACGGTGCCTTCTTTTTTGGCAGCGGCGATCAGCGTATCGAGCGATTGCTGGGCCGTCGCGGTGGCGCTGGCGACCAGCAAGGCGCTCGCCATCAGCATCGATCGGAATGGTCGTTTCATGTCATTTCTCCTTGCGCGCAGTGTGCACCGTGCGCGTGAAATCGAACAGGTTCATCAGGTCGCCAAGCGCCGGCTGGTTCAGCGGCACGTAAGGATTACGCGGATCGCTGACCGGGTTCGGCAAGTTGTCGCGGCTGCGTGATGACAGCGGCGGCATTTTCCAGTTGCGTTCGATGAATTTGAGGATGGACGCGTGGCTATAGTACGTGTGATCGACATGACCGCGTTTTGAAAACGGCGACACCGCGATCAGCGGGATGCGCGTGCCATCGCCGAAAAAGTCGACGGCCTGCACGTAACCGGAATCGTAATAGCCGCCGCCTTCATCGAAGGTGACCAGCACGACGGTGTTTTTCCACAGCGCCGGATTGGCCTTGACGCGCGTGATGACGTCCTGCGCCAGCGCATCGAAACTGGTTTCCATCGCATAGCCGGGATGGCCCGAGATGCTGTCGTACGGGGCAATGTAGGTCACCGCCGGGAAGGTCTTGGCATCCTTGACGTCGACATAAAACTGCTGCAGGTCATGCAGCTTGTGGCGGTCCGGACCGGTCATCGTCGACGTGAAGAAGGTCGGCGTATCGCACATCGCGCAGTATTCCTTGTCGGTCTTGATGCCATCGTTGCGTCCGCCCGAATACCATTTCCAGGACACGCCGGCCGCCGTCAGGCCATCACCGATATGCGGGATGGTTTGCGGCGGCAGCAGGAACTTGTCCGGTGCGACCGGCAGCAAGTCACCCATCGGCGAATACGCCGGGTCCATGTTGTTGACCATGTAGTAGGTCTCCGGTGCGCAGTTGCCATCATTGAAGGCCTTGTAAGGCAAGGCTTTCAGGTGATTGCGGATACCGGCCACGCCGGGCAGCGCGACATCGTCACAACGGATGTAGGTGCCACCGCGATAGCCGTCTTCGGTGTACCAGTTGTTGGTGCCGGGCTGGGCATCGGGATTTTCGATCAGCTTGGCGGCCGGCACCGCCGGCTTGCCATCTGCGGTGAAGAAGGTCACGTCACCGGTAGCCAGCGCCAGATAATTGACGGTGGTACCGCCCATGATCGGCTGATGGTAATTGTCGGCGATCGCATAGGTGTCGGCCAGGTGCTTGAAGTAGGGCGCGTCGCCGGTCGACATGTTGTAAAAGCCCATTGCCACACCGCCCTGGAAAGTCGGCTTGCCCGGACCCAGCGGCAGCCACGGATTGCTCGGGCCGAGGCCGGTGGTTTCGGCGACCCAGACGAACAGGTCGTTCTTGCCGCCATTGGTTTGCTGCCACATCTGGTAAAACCGGTGGATCGGGTCGCCGGTGTGGGCGCCGTAACCGACGTGCTGTGTAATCTGGAAAGGGCCATTGGGCATCGCTTTCGGGAAGCGCGCATCCGGTACATCATGACGCTGGCCGAATGCGCCGAACGCATACGGTTGCGGCAGCGCCGGATAGGTGCCGACGGTTGTTGGTGTCGGTGTGTAGGCGCCAAAATTTTCGGCCGTCTTCTGGGCGGCATCGGCGTAGCGCGGGCCCGGCGAACCGTCGGCCTTGATGATGCCTTTCGACAGCAGGTTCGCAATGGTCTGGCCGCGCTTTGGCTGATAGGCCCCGAACATGTTGTCGAAGGTGCGGTTTTCACCGACCAGCACAATCACGTGTTCGATCGGGGTGGTGGTCTCGGCCAGCACGCCAGCGGACCAGCCCAGCGTGCACAGCAATAAAGTCGGTACGGTCAATTTCATCAAATCACTTTCGTAAAACACTGCGGGGAGCCGCGTCCTCCGCGATACGGATGACGTGCCCCCCTGATCAATCAAGCCTGCCGGAGCGTTGCCGCTCCGGGGCGAATGCACTGCTTAGATCTTGCCGCCAATCGTCAGGAACATTTGACGTGGTGCGCCTACCAGCAAGGTCTGGCTGGTGCCCTTCGGATCAGAGTTCGAGAAGCCATTGCTGCCGATGGTGCTGAAATAATCCTTGTTGAGCAGGTTGTCGACGTTGAACTGGATCGTCACATCCTTGAGCCCGCCAACCGATTTCAGCTTGTAGCCAGCCGACAGATTCATCAGCCAGAAATTCGGCACCGAGGCGTCATTGAGATAGGTGTAGTAACGCTTGTCCGTGAACTTGGCGTTGGTGCGTGCAAACCAGTGCTCGTTCTCGTACGACAGTTCGGTGTTGAACATCAGGCGCGGTGCATCAACAACTTGCTTGCCGCTGGTGGCCACGACGCCATTGTTCAGATAGTCGGATTTGTACTTCGAATCGTTGTAGGTCAACGAATTGAACAGCGACCATTGCGGTGCCAGTTTCAGTTCGGCGGCTGCTTCGAACCCGTTGGTGACGACCTTGCCGACGTTGGCAAAGGTGGATGCGCAACCGACGATCGCAGGGCAATTCTGAATACCCAGCTGACGATCCTTGAACTCGGTATGGTAAGCCGCGACCGAACCGCTGATCTGGGCGCGCTTGAAGCGGTAACCGGCTTCCAGCGAGGTCGATGTTTCCGGCTTCAATGACGCACTGGTGGCATTGAACGAGGACTGCGATTGCGAGAACACGCCGCCGATGCCTGGCGAGAACGCGCGCATGTTTTCTGCCAGCGACGTGAACAGCTCGTCATCGCGGGTCACGGCATAGTTCAGGCCAACTTGCGGCAGGAAGGATTTTTCTGCAACCACCGAACCGGCAGCGCGGGTACCGATCACCGACGCCGAATCGATCGCCACTTTCGGTGACTTGAAACCGAAGTTCAGCTTGAGCTTGTCATCCATCATCGAGATGGTGTCTTGCGCATAGAACTGGGTCGTGGTGGTGATGTAGTTTTGCTTGAAGTCGGTACGGAACGGATTCGACAGGTACGAATTCGTGTCACGGTTGTCGATCACGGCGTAGTAGTTACGGGTTACATCATGCAGACTGCGCTCGGCCCAGAAACCACCGTTGATGGTGTGCTGGCCGAAGTCCCAGGTCAGGTCGCTGATAACACCGTCGCGGCCGATCGAATACTCGGTCGTGCGGATCGAAATCGGCATGGCTGCCGATGTGGCGACATACGGGGTGTACCAGTGGCCCTGGCCGGCATTGCGATGATGGTAGATCGTGGTCTTGAGGACGGTCGACTCGGACAATTTCACGTCCAGTGTGGCACCGGCCAGATCATCCTTGCGCAAGCCACTGGCCTGGTAGTAAGCGTCGTCGATACTGGTTTCGCCAGCCGTGTAGACACCGCGTGCCGCATTGACTGCTTGCTGGAAGTTCGGTGCGTAGTTATCCCACTTGTAGCCCAGACGCTTGGTCATTTCGAGCGACATGTCCTGATAGTCGATTTCCTTGCGGTCCGAGTGATTGTAGAAAACCGACAGCTTGTTATCGCCAAAACGCTGCACCAGTTTGCTGTTGAACTGGTCGAGATCTTGCGAGCCCTGACCTTTCCATTTATCCGAACGATGGCGCGTGACGCTCACAGCAATCTTGGTGTCCGATGCCAGCATGCCGGTGTCGAAACGGGCAAAGGTACGGAAGGTGCTGTCGCTGCCAAAAGTCTGGGCGAAGGTGCCGCCCAGGGTGTCACTTGGATCCATCGACAGGAACTGCACGGTACCGCCAAGGTTGCTGGTGGAGGCTGTTCCGACTGCGCCCGAACCTTGTGACAGGTTGACGGTGCGGATGTTTTCCGACGAGATCGCGCGGCTGATATGCAAGCCGTTGTTGTTACCGTAGCTCATGTCGCCCAGTGGAATACCGTCGAGCGTGAAGCCCATCTGGTTCTGGTTAAAACCGCGCACGCTGAAACGGGTCGACCACTCGTAGGCACCAAACGGATCGGCTGACTGGAAGCTCACGCCCGGCAGCTTTTCCAGGGTCTTCAGTGGGCTGGTGCCGGGAACGGCCTTGGCCAGATCGGCACTGCTCAGCTTTTGCAACTGACGGGTTTGACCCTGGCCGAACACGGTGACAACTTCGGGGGCAGGAGCGACTTCCTGGGCATGTGCCGACAGGGCCAGGGCTTGCAGGACCATCAAGGTCAGAGGTTTGATTGGAAAGGAATGGGCCACGTGATTCTCTCGTAGAAATAATGCATCAGGTCGTTGCGAACAACGTCGGGGAGCTTTATTTCCATTCCTAAAAAATTAGGAAATGGAAACATTGGGGCGGATCATAGCCACCACTTGTTACCGCCAGATGACATCATTACTTACTGAGAATAGGTATTTTCCATGCGCATTCCAGGCAAAAAAAACGGCAGCGACGAATCCGATTCGTCGCTGCCGCTTGTGCACCACTGCCGTCAGGCTCGACGCATCAGGCCGGGACCAGTTCCTCGATTGTGCTGCGGGTTTGTGCCAGTGCCTTGGCCACCGCCTCCTCGCCCATGCCCAATCCTTCGCTGTGAACGAAGGTGATGTCGTCGAGACCCATGAAACCAAGCACGGCACGCAAATAGGTTTCATGGAAATCCATGCCCTGCGCCGGACCGCTACTGTAGACCCCGCCACGCGCGGTGAACACATAGACTTTCTTGCCGGTCAATAAACCTACCGGGCCTTTTTCGGTGTACTGGAAAGTCTGGCCGGCGCGGGCAACGTGATCGATCCATGCCTTGAGTGATGAGGTCACCGAAAAGTTGTACATCGGTGCGCCGATGACGATGACGTCAGCAGCTTTCAGTTCGCTCACCAGTGAGTCCGACAGGCGGGCATCGGCACTTTGCTGTGCGCTGCGGGCTTCGACCGGCGTGAAAAACGCACCCAGTACCTGTTCCGTCAGATGCGGCAACGGCGTGCCGGCGACATCGCGCTCGACCACGATGGCCGCCGGATCAGCGGCCTGCAAGCGGGTGATGAATTCGGCCGTGACATCGCGGGAAATCGAACCGGTGGTGCGGGCGCTGCTATTGATATGAAGAATGGTGGTCATGAGAATTTTCCTGAAAGAGAAATGAGTGGGGACTGGGATGACCTTGGTGCTCAGCGGTCAATGCTCAGTGATCAATGACTAATGCTGCCCATGCGGCCTTGCTGGTAATCGTTCATCGCCTGCTGCAACTGGCGCTGCGTGTTCATCACGAACGGGCCGTAGCGGACAATCGGCGTATCCAGCGGATCACCGCCCAGCAGCAGCACATCGAGCGTGGCGTCGCCGGCTTCCAGTAGCGCCTTGCCGGCGCCATCGAACTGGATCAACTGGCCCGCCGCGCCGGCCTGCCGCTCGCTGCCAAACAAACCCGCGCCGGCCACCACGTAGGCAGCAGCTTCGGCAACGCCATCGAGCGCAATCTCGCAGCGCGCATCCGGCTGCAAGGTCAGGTGCATCAGCCACGGATTGCCAAAGCTGGCGACCGGTCCGGTGCGCTCGCCCAGCACGCCGGCAATGAGCCGGTAGTGCACGCTGCCATCGGCCTCGGTCCAGTTCGGTATCTGCGCGGCATCAAAGGCCTTGTATTGCGGTTCGTCCATCTTGTGATCGGCCGGCAAATTGATCCACAGTTGCGTGCCATGCACCAGACCGCCATCACGCAGTAGCGCCTCGTCCGGGCTTTCGTCATGGACGATGCCGCGCCCGGCGCGCATCCATTGCGCACCACCGGCCTGCATCGTGCTGACATTGCCAAGGCTGTCGCGGTGGCGCATGCCGCCGCCGGCAAAAAAGTAAGTGAGCGTTTCGATCCCGGCATGCGGATGGTCCGGTGCGCCCATCGCCTTGCCGGGGGCATACTCGACCGGCCCGAAATGGTCGACAAAAATGAACGGGCCGACCGCATCAAGGCCGCTGGCCGGGATCGCGCGCTGGACTTCAAATCCGGCACCTTCGATGACATGCTGGGCCTGGGTGATGCGAGTGACTTTACGAAGTGGGAGTGACATGGTGATTTCCTGTCAAATTGAACTGGCCTTCATCTTAGGCAAGAACACCTATCGATGAAACCCCGATAATATGCATCATTAGCATCGATAAAATCACCATGCGCGAACCCGGCTCCCCCACTCTCGATCAATTACGTGTCTTCGTCGCCATCATCGACGCCGGCAGTTTTTCCCGTGCCGCCATCGAACTGCACCGGACCCAGTCGGTGATCAGCTACACCATCGCCAATCTGGAGGCGCAATTGAATTGCGCACTATTTGATCGCACCAAACGCAAACCGGAACTGACCGACGCCGGTCAGTTGCTGCTGGCCGATGCGCGCAGCGTGGCGCTGAAAGTCGATGCGATGCGGGCGCGCGCCAAGACCTTGTCCGAAGGGCTGGAAGGCGAAGTCTCGCTGGCGGTCGACGTGATGTTTCCGACCGCCACGCTGGTGCGCATCCTCGAATGCTTCCAGGCCCACTTCCCGACGGTTGCATTGCGCTTGCGCATAGAAGCACTGGGCGCAGTCACGCAACTGGTGCTCGACGGTGTCACGCGACTGGGGGTGTCAGGCTGGATGGTCGG
The DNA here is from genome assembly GCA_947445995.1 of Oxalobacteraceae bacterium. Classification (GTDB taxonomy): domain Bacteria; phylum Pseudomonadota; class Gammaproteobacteria; order Burkholderiales; family Burkholderiaceae_D; genus Actimicrobium. The sequence continues at coordinate 7,058 of CANFED010000181.1, forward strand.
CTCGCCCGATGCGATCGAACGCCATGCACTGGGCAGCGTGCGATTGATTGCCGTCGTCGCTCCGGGCCATCCGCTGGCGCAAGCGCGTGCGCCGATTCCGACGGCGCTGGCCCGCGAGCATACGCAACTGGTGCTGACCGACCGCAGCGCGCTGACCGCGGGACAGGACTTCGGCGTGTTCGCCATGCGCGACTGGCGCCTGGGCGACCTCGGTGCCAAGCATGCGCTACTGCGTGGCGGACTCGGCTGGGGCCACATGCCCGAAGCAATGGTCGAGGCCGATCTCGCCAGCGGCCAGCTGGTGCGGCTGGAACTGGCGGAAATGCATCCGCCCATCTATCCGCTCTACCTGATCCACCGCGCCGACAATCCGCCCGGCCAGGCCACGCGCTGGCTGATGCAGCAGTTACGCGAACAAGCCCCGGACGTGGCGATGGCACCGTAGGCACGGCGCTCGTGCTCGGCCGGATTTTGGTATAGTCCGGTCCCGTTCCGGCCTGATCACACTCACTTCCATGTCCAACTTCACCCTACTGCTGCAGCAATATGGCTTGCTGCTGGTGTTCGCCAACATCTTGCTCGAACAGATGGGTTTGCCGATCCCGGCTTATCCGATCCTGATTGTCGCCGGTGCGCTGGCGATGCTGGGTGACGTCAGCTGGCAGGCCTGCCTGCTGGTCAGTGTCGCGGCCTGTCTGATCACGGACCTGAGCTGGCATACCATCGGCAAGCATTTTGGCAAACGCGTTCTTGGCCTGCTGTGTCGCATTTCGCTGTCGCCGGATAACTGCGTCAGCCATACCGAAGATATTTTCCGGCGCTGGGGACCGAAGTCACTGCTGGTCAGCAAATTCATTCCGGGCTTCAATACGATTGCACCACCGCTGGCAGGCGCGATGGGTACGCCGCGCGGCAAGTTTCTATTTTTTAGCGTCAGCGGTACGCTGTTGTGGGCCGGCAGCGGACTGGCGCTTGGGGCGATTTTTTACAAGAGCATCGA
>CANFED010000182.1 GCA_947445995.1 Oxalobacteraceae bacterium
GCCTTGCTGGCGGGGTTGTCGCTGGTGATCGCTGTCCTGATGTTCCTGAGCATGCCGACGGTGCGCTCCTCGCAACCGGCGAGCATGGCTGATCAGGCAAAGATTCTCAAAAGCCCGTTTTTTCTGGCCAACGTCGGATTGTCAATACTGGTCTTCACCGCCATGTTCACCGGCTACACGTATCTGGCCGAGATGCTGGAAAAATCTGCGGGAATCGCTCCGGCGCAGGTGGGTTGGTGGCTGATGGGTTTTGGTGCCGTTGGATTGTTCGGTAACTGGCTCGGTGGTCTGTGGGTCGATAAAAAGCCGCTCGCTACCACTGCCATTTTCAGCGTGCTGCTGGCCATTGGTATGGCCGCGTCGATGGCGCTAGCCGGTAACAGCATCTGGTTTGCTATTGCTCTGGGTACATGGGGTATCGCCAATACGGCTCTTTATCCTATTTGCCAGATACGGGTCATGAAAGCGGCTTCCCAGGCGCAGGCGCTGGCAGGCACGATCAATGTCTCTGCTGCCAACGGCGGGATCGCGCTCGGCGCAGTGCTCGGCGGTCTCAGTATTTCAGCCTGGGGTACAGGCAGTGTCGGCTTTGTATCGGCTGCCATCGCCGTGCTGGCCGCGCTGGCCGCAGCGCTGGTCTCAAAACTGGCACCGACGACGGTGTCGTCCGGTTCCACGAAGGAGGTTCCGTCCACTTCGCCTGCTCGCTCATAAGGAGTTTTCCTGATGCTTCAACCATCCATAGGACCCGTACCCGCAGAGCTCGTCAGTCATCCTGGATACCAGCGGGTATTCAGGCCAGGTCGGCTGACATTTGGCTTCATCATGCCTTTGGAAGGCTATCCTGACTCGCCCTTTCCGACATTGGAAAATCATCAACGGCTGGCGCGGATGGCGGACGAGGCGGGATTTTCTGCCTTGTGGTTGCGCGATGTTCCGTTCTACGATCCCAGCTTCGGCGACACCGGGCAGATGCTCGATCCGATGGTCTACCTGGGTTTTCTGGCCGCGCACACGCGCCGGATTGCACTTGGCACGGCCGGGATCATAGCGACACTGAGGGAACCGCTCATCGTCGCCAAACAAGCCGTGTCAGTCGACCAGTTGCTGGGCGGTCGGTTCCTGCTCGGCCTGTCCACTGGCGACCGTGCGATTGAGTATCCGGCGTTCGATGCCAACTACGAAAATCGGAGTGAACGCTATCGCGAGGCCTTCAGTCTCATCAAATCGGTCACCGAACAAGACTTTCCTAGCGCGAAAACATCGCATTACGGGACGCTCAATGGTGCCATTGACCTGATCCCCAAACCGGTCGGAAAACGCTTGCCGATGATCGTCGTCGGGCGTGCCCGGCAAGACATGGAGTGGATCGCCACGCACAGTGACGGATGGATCTGGCATCTCAGCGATTTCAAACGGCTGCCGCAGTTGATCGAACTGTGGCGTGAGAGCCATCGGGATCAATGGGTCAAGCCGTATGGATACGGCACCATGTTCGACTTGTCCGAGGACCCGCATGAGCCGCTGCGCGTCATGGGCAACGGTGTTCGGGCTGGCCGTAATGCGCTCATCGAATTGTTTCACGAGCAGCAGCAGCAAGGAGTCAGCCATGTTGCGCTCAACCTGAAGCCGCTGCGCAGGCCGGCCCATGAAGCACTGGCCGAGTTGGCCGAATATGTGTTGCCACTATTTCCGGCTGAGTAAATTTTTCATGCCCGACCTCGTACAATCTGGTCTCTTGAGCGGGCCACGCACTACCCGCGAAGCGCTGATTGCAGAAGTGCTCCGGTTACTCGATAAGCGGCTTGACCACATTGGAGCACGCATAAAAAATGCCGTTCAGTTCTAAACTGAACGGCATTTTTTACTGTGCTACCGGCTGATTATTTAACCGTCGCAGCTTTCACGTCAGCCTTGCCTTCCGCTTTGACGGCGGTAGTTTCTGCCTTGGCTTTCATCTTGTCTGCACCGGCTTCGACTTTGACCTTGTCGGTTTTTTCGTCAGCCTTGATGCTGGTTTTTTCTGCTTTGACGTCGGCCTTTGCGGTTGTCATGTCGGCCTTGGCTTCTGCCTTGGTCTTGTCGGCCGGAGCTGCGCTGGCGACATCATGTTTTGCTTCGGCTTTAGCTTTGGCAGATTTCGCATGGGCCTTGGCTTTCTTGGCTTCGGCCTTGGTCACGGCCTTGTCGACGGAAGCATCTGCTTTGACATCGGTCTTGGCTTCTGCGGTAACGGCTTTGGTGTCTGCCTTGCTGGCTTTTGCTTCGGCCTTGACGACGGCTGGTGTGGCAGGTGCTGCGACTGGGGCAGGAGCTTGTGCAAAAACCGATGTAGCGAACAGACCGGCGATGAGGGCAGCGATTAATTTGTTCATGATATTTCCTTGGTAGAGTCAGTAGCCGGGATGGCTTGCAGTGCAGTCAATAACGGCAGCCAGTGCTCGTCGTTGACGCGGTTTTGTCTTGCTTTATGAGCGGTTGTAACGGGATCGAAGAAATGTTTTTTCAGTTTTGGCCAACAAACAAGACAGGCAGTACCTGCCTTATTTGTTGTGGTGCCGACTGATTATTTGACGGTTGCTGCTTTTACGTCAGCCTTGCCTTCCGCTTTGACAGCGGCGGTTTCTGACTTGGCTTTCGTCTTGTCTGCACCAGCTTCGACTTTGACCTTGTCGGCTTTTTCGTCAGCCTTGATGCTGGTTTTTTCTGCCTTGATATCGGCCTTTGCGGTGGTCATGTCGGCCTTGGCTTCTGCCTTGGTCCTGTCTGCCGGAGCAGCACTGGCGACATCATGTTTTGCTTCGGCTTTAGCTTTGGCAGATTTCGCATGAGCCTTGGCTTTCTTGGCTTCGGCCTTGGTGACGGCCTTGTCGACGGAGGCGTCTGACTTGGCATCGGTCTTGGCTTCGGCAGCGATAGATGTGGTGTTTGCGCTGGTGGCTTTCGCTTCGGCCTTGACGACGGCGGGTGAGGCGGGTGCGACGGCCGGGGTAGGAGCTTGTGCAAAAACGGAAGTGGCAAACAGACCGGCGATGAGGGCAGCGACTAATTTGTTCATGGTATTTCCTTGGCAGAGTCAGCAGCCGGGATGGCTTGCAGTGCAGTCAATAACGCCACCCGGAGAGCATCGTTGACCCGCTTTCGTCTTGCTTTGTGAGCGGTTGTAACGGTGTCCCTGCAATGCGTGCGACTTATCTGGCGAGCAGCACGGTCGGGTAGGCCACGGCAATTGGCTCCGTTGCAGGACTGGCTTTGTAGCCAGTCCTGAATCCGCCCCAGTGTTTGCCATGCACATAAATCGGTACCGACAGGTCATGCATGACTTCGCCTGTATCGCGCTTGTAGGTCTGCAGTAAAAAGGGTTGCTGGCTTGCGCCGCAGCGTTGTCCGGTACGATCGGAAAAAATGCGTTTGGTGCGGTTGCCGGCGAGATCGGCAGCATGGTCGCCCGTAAGCGGCTGGCAAAATTTCAGGTTGTGGGTCGGGAAGTAGCCATGGTCATCCACTGCACCGGCATAAATCAGATCGGGAAAATTGACCAGCATGGCTTCCTGGATTGCCGGCAAGGCACGGTCGGTGTAGGCATCGAACAGCGTCTCGAATTTGGGCGGATCGGTGTCCGGGATAGCCTGGTAGACACGACTGAACAGCGCGTCATATCCGATTTCGCCGCACGCAATGGCATGTTCAAAGAGCTTGCCGATCGCACCGGATGCGGCACTGGCGGCTTGCCGGATTACGTCATGGCGCGTTGGGGTGCCGAGCAGCGCACTGGCGCAATACAGCCGTTCTGCCAGGTCGGATACTTTTTCGATGGATTGTCGCATCGACGGCAATTCGCTGACATTGACCTGCATGCTGCTGACGATAATGGCCGAGCCGCTGGCAATTTGCTGCGTCGCGTTGACCTGTTCGAGGCATGTGCTGGCAATCTGCCGGATTGATTCTTCCGAATGGTTGGCCAGTCGAGTGATGTTTCCGAAGCGCTCGCGCGTGGCGGCGACGTGGCTGGTGAGTTCGGAGATGTTTTTTGCCAGTAGCTCGATGCGCGACGTGGCCTGATGGATTTCGTCCGTGACGTCCGACACCATCAGGCTGATGTCATCGGTGGCACCTTTGGTGCGCAATGCGAGTTGCCGCACTTCGGCGGCAATGACGGCGAAGCCCCGGCCATGACTGCCTGACCGGGCCGCTTCGATGGCCGCATTGATCGCCAGCAGATTGGTCCGGGCGGCGACTTCTGAAATCAGATCGGTGACGCTGTGGATGCGTTGTGCGTTGTTTTTCAATTGCGTCATTTTCTCCGCTGCAGTGCCGGCGTCCTGTTCCGCAGCAGTGATATTGAGCAGACCGATATCGGCGGTGGTGACGCCACCCTCGCTCTCGGCGCGCACGTCGGCAGCCAGTTGTGCCGCATCGGTTGCACTCCCGGTGAGCACCTTGGTTGATTGCAGCAGTTGATTGGCGCTCCGGGAAATGGTCTCGGTCTGTTCTTTTTCTTTCTCGATCTTGAGCTTGATGGCATCCATGAAAAATGCCGATTCGGCAGTGCCTGTCATCAGCCGGTCGATGCTTTGGGCGACGGTGTCGGCCAGTTGTCTGTTGCGGGTTGCGCTACGCCAGTAAGCCAGCAGCGGCAACACCATTGCCGGCAGGGCGACGAGCAGGTTCTGTGACGCCAATGGGACGGCCATTCGTTGCAGCGCCCAGGAAAACATGAACGCGACGCCTAGCGAAGCGGCTGCAAGTGCCAGCGTGGTAGTCAGGATCGATGGCTTGTGCATGATGGCGTCCCTTGGAAGACTACTGAGAAATGTTATTGAAAGTAATTTCAATACACTAACCAGTAATCACAAGAAGGGCAAACACAGATCCATCCGTGTCGTGCTGATGACGCATCGTTGTGCGTCATCGCTGTGCCGTCGGGAAAGGTATCAGGTTAGTGAAGAAGTGACCTTGAGCACTTCATCGGCGGTCGTGGTGCCATCGATGATTTTCATTGCACCGGCGACTCGCAGCGGTTGCATGCCGTCGCGGATGCTTTGCTGACGCAGCGCGTGGATGTCGCTTTCGGGCTTGATCAGTTTCGAAAAAGGTTGCGACACCATCAGCAATTCATAGAGTCCGGTACGACCGCGAAAACCGGTGTGGCGGCATTCGGTGCAGCCCACCGGACGATAGATCGCGGCGGGTTTCGGGATCGTGAAACCTTCGGTCAGGCTGGCCCAGACGTCGTCCTGCAATTGGCCATCGGGACTCTTGCAGTGGCTGCACAAGGTGCGCACCAGGCGCTGCGCCATGATGCCGATCAGCGTGCTTTCGAGCAGGTAGTACGGCACACCGAGTTCGAGCAAGCGCATCACTGCCGATGGCGCATCGTTCGTGTGCAGCGTTGACAGCACCAGATGCCCGGTAAGTGCGGCCTGGATGGCCATCTCGGCGGTTTCGAGGTCGCGGATTTCACCGACCATGATGATGTCCGGGTCTTGCCGCATCAGCGCGCGCACGCCATCGGCGAAGGTCAGGTCGATGCCATGCTGGATCTGCATCTGGTTGAACGATGGTTCGACCATTTCGATCGGATCTTCGACGGTGCAGACATTGACCTCGGACGTCGCCAGCGCCTTGAGCGTCGTGTAGAGCGTCGTGGTCTTGCCCGAACCGGTCGGACCGGTGACGAGAATGATGCCGTGCGCGCGCTTGGTCAGCGTGTCCCAGCGCAGCGCATCCGCCGGCGGGAAGCCGAGCTCCGGCAAGGTCTTGACAACCACTTCCGGATCGAAAATGCGCATCACCAGTTTTTCGCCAAAGACGGTCGGCAGCGTCGATAGCCGCAGTTCGATTTCCTGGCCTTGCGGTGTGCGGGTCTTGATGCGGCCATCGAGCGGACGACGTTTTTCGATCACGTCCATCCGTCCCAGCAGCTTGATGCGTGCAGTCATCGCAATCATCACCGCCGCGGGCACCTGATAGACCTGATGCAGCACGCCATCGATACGAAAACGGATCGCGCTGAAGTCACGCTTGGGTTCGAGGTGGATGTCCGAGGCGCGCTGTTCGAACGCGTATTGCCACAGCCAGTCGACGATGTTGATGATGTGCTGATCGTTGGCATCGACCTGCCGGTTGCCTTGTCCGAGTTCGACCAGTTGCTCGAAATTATGGCGCGTCGCGATGTCCTGGCCGTTGAGCTTGTGGGCTCCCTTGATCGACTTGGCGAGCGTGAAAAACTGTGCCGTGTATTGCGCAATATCGAGCGGACTGGAGATCACCAGCCGCACGCTGCGCCGGGTGATCTTGGCGATTTCGGCCAGCCAGTCAGTTGAAAACGGCTCCGCCGTGGCGACGATCAGTTCGGTCGTGGTCAGTTCGATCGGCAGGATATGGAAGCGTGCCGCATAGCTGGCCGACATCACATCGGCGACTTTGGTGAAGTCGATTTTCAGCGGGTCGATGCGGTAGAACGGCAAGCTGACCTTGCCGGCCATCCACTCGGTGAGCAGATCCAGAGTCAGCAAGCGGTACGGTGGCAGCGCCGAGGTCAGCTTGGATTGCGCCACGGCAGTCAGCGGATGCATGGTCAGCGTGGCGTTGCGCAGAATGCCCTGGGCGGCGGTGAAGCGCGCCTTGACATCGGCTTTGGCGATGATGCCGTCAGCCAGCAACCAGGTGAACACTTGTTGCAGGTCGATGAACTTGCTGCTGACCTGAAGGACGGGAGCCGGTTGAGCTGACTGAGCTGACTGAGCTGACATGAGCGGTGCGCTTTCGCTGAGGTGTGGACGACGTTTCGAAAAGTCTCTCAGAAGCAGTGTTCGGCAGCCGGGAAAGAACCCTCCTTGACGGCCTTCATGTAGGCGCTGACAGCGGCGTCGATGCTGCTCTGTCCTTCCATGAAGTTTTTCACGAAACGCGCCTTACGACCCGGAAACGCTCCCAGCATGTCATGCATGACCAGTACCTGACCAGAACAATCGGGGCCGGCACCGATGCCGATCGTCGGCACTTCCAGCAGAGCTGTTGTTTCTTTGCCGAGCGCAGCCGGAATCGCCTCGAACAGCACGATGGCCGCCCCGGCGGCCTGCAATGCCAGCGCATCGGATTTGAGCAGATCGGCACTGGCGACCGATTTGCCTTGCACCTTGTAACCGCCAAGCTGATGCACCGATTGCGGTGTCAGGCCCAGATGCGCGCAGACCGGCACGCCGCGTTCGGTCAGGAAGCGCACTGTCTCGACCAGCCAGCTACCGCCTTCGAGCTTGACGATGTGGGCACCGGCCTGCATCAATAGAACCGCATTGGCATAGGCGCTCTCGGGCGTGGCGTAGCTGCCGAAGGGCAGGTCGGCCATCAGCATGGCCGTGTGGTTGCCGCGCGCGACGCAGGCGGTGTGATAGACCATGTCGGCCACCGTCACCGGCAAGGTCGAGTCGTGGCCCTGGCTGACCATGCCGAGCGAATCGCCAACCAGCATGATCTCGATGCCACAGCGATCCATCAGCGCCGAAAAACTGGCGTCGTAGCACGTCAGCATGGTGATTTTTTCGCCGGCCTGACGCAGCGCCGCCAGCGTATGAATGGTGACCGGCTTGTTACGGCCGGCGCTCTGGTTTTCTTGCAGATATCCTGCCATCGTCATTCCCCGAGGTTGAAGAACTCGCGCTTGCCGCGCATGTTCCGGATGTGCATCACCAGCAGGTTGAAGTCTTCGTCGCGCTCGATCGGATTGAAGTGGTCGGCATTGACGATCAACAGCGGCGCTGCATCATAGTGATAGAAAAAGCGGCTGTAGCTTTCGCAGACGCGCGTCAGGTAATTTTCCGAGATGCCGGCCTCGACCGTGACGCCCCGCTTGCGCACGCGCTCGATCAGCGTGGCCGGCTCGGCTTGCAGATAGATCACCAGATCCGGCACCGGTGCTTGCGGATGCAGGTGGTCGTACATTTGCTGGTACAGGTTGAGTTCGTCATCGCCCAGC
>CANFED010000183.1 GCA_947445995.1 Oxalobacteraceae bacterium
CGCAATTTCTTGCTGGATGCCAAAAAATCCGGCGACCAGCCAGCTGATAATTACGGCCAGCAAGACGATGGCGACACCGTTGAGGACTTTCATTTGCAGCGACACAGTTTCGACGCCGTCTTCCATCCATTCGTCGGCCAGTGTTTTCAGCGCTTGCGAAAAGCCCTTGTATTCGGCATACACACACAGGTCGTCGATCATCTCTTCGGAGGGAAACTGGTAGCCTGCATTGCGAAAGGCCTCGCCACAGTTCATGCCGGATTTCACGCCCAGCAGGGCACCGTCGAGCCGTTCGCGCAGCCACGGCGGGGCCATGTCACTCAGGCGGACCAGTGATTTTTCGACGGTAACGCCGGCATGCTGGAGCGCCGAAAATGCCATCAGGAAGCCGCTGCCGACGACCAGTCGGTAAATCGAATACGGTGCGATCCGATCGATGACGACGCGCAGACTGCCGCACCAGCGCGGCATCGACCACAGCACCAGGGTGAACAGCATGGCTAGCGCCAGTACGAAAGGCAGCATCCAGTGCTGCACGAGCTGCGACATCACGTGCAGCGACTTGGCGACGCCATGCCAGTTGGAGGGGTCGACGACCTTGGCAAATTCCGGAATGACGCGGGTACCAAAGACGTACAGATAGCAGATGATCAGTACCAGGATCGCAATTGGATAGGTCAGCCCGGAGATGATGACGGCCTTGATTTTTTTGCCGGCCTGCACGACGTCGACCACACTCAACAACGTTGCTTCGAGCCGGCCTGCCTGTTCGCCGGCGGTGATGATCATGCGCTCGGTGCCGGGTATCCAGTAGCCGAGCGCTTCGCCGAAGGTGCTGCCGTTTTGTACCAGGCGGCGGCAGTCATCGAGCACGATGGCCATCGGCTCATAGGGTTTTTCGCCATTCTGGGCTGCGCGGTCGCGTAACTCTTCAAGAATTTTCAGCAGCGGCAAGCCGTTGGAGAGCATCTTCGAGACCTTGCGGTACAGGCGCAAGCGGCTCGATTCGGTAAATTGCAGTTTGGCCCAGCGGCGGTTGAGGTCGAGTTGCATGTCAGGCCCTTTGGGGGAAGGCGGCCGACTTGGCGCGCTGTTGCAGGGGTACCAGATGGCCGACGGTTTTTTCTGCCATGCGCGGATCGATCAGTCCATCGGCGATCTTGCTAATCGCGTGTTCGACCAGCGTCTGGCCGCCGAGCATGGTGCGCCAGTATTCGGTCGCGCCCACCTTGTCCGACTTGCGCAGGTAGTTGCACAGATCGGCGTCCGGAAGAATCACTTCGGCCACCACCGTGCGACCTATCGTGCCTTTGCCGCCGCAGGCCTTGCAACCCTTGCCAGTCAGGAAAACCCTGGCGATCTTGTTGCCGATGGCCCTGTGCAGACGTTCGGTCTGCTCGAAGGTCATTTCGTCTTCGCACGTAGCCAGACGGCGGCGGCAATGCGGACAAAGCAATTTGACCAGGCGCTGGCTGATCAGTCCGGTAATGATGGTGTGGTCGGCGGTCATTGCCAGCGGCAGGCCGAGGTCGACCAGTCGGTCGATGATGGCCATGGCGCTATTGGCATGGACCGTAGACCACACCTGATGCCCGGTCATTGCCGCGCGCAGCGCGCTCTGGGCCGAGGCACCATCGCGGATTTCGCCGATCATGATGGTGTCGGGATCGAGCCGCATCGCGTTCGAGATCGCTGCCGAAAATAGCCGCGAGCGTTCGATTTCATTGGTGGCGTTGGTGACGGCCGTCTGGACCGCGCCGGGGATCGGATATTCGACGGGGTCTTCGACGGTGATCACATGCATCTTGCCTTGCGATTCGATCAGTTCGCCGCTCAGCACCCGTTGCAGCGTGGTCGATTTGCCGGAGCCGGTTGGTCCGCTGATGATGTTGATGCCGATCGGCTGATCTTTCAGGACTTGAATCAGGGCGGCATGCCCATCGGAAAAGCCAAGCGGACGCAAGTCGATATGGTCGCCAGCGTCGTTGTACAGCAGACGCAACACCATCAGGCTGCCTTCGCTGGTGGGGGCCGTCGCGATGCGTACGCCGTACAGCATGTCGGGCAATTTGTCGCGGTCGCCGATGCTGGCATCCTGGCGCTCGGTCGGCTTGTAGGAGTTGTCGGAGACGGCGGTCATCGCGCCATAAATCGTCGCCAGCAGACGCTCGCCATAGTCGCGGGTCTGGCTGCCGACCTTGATCAGATCATTGTGAATGCGGAAAAAAAAATCGGTCCCCAGTTTGTTGACCCGGATGTGGATGTCCGAGGCGCGTTCACGGCAGCCGCGCGCCAGCAAATCCTTGGCGGTGACTTGCATGACCGTGTGTTCGTGATGGCGCTGGGTAATTTCACTGCCGCTGCGATACAGGCGACCGATGACTTCAATGGCACAAAAGACGATCGTGAACGAGCGTTTCAAACGTTCCAGCCGTGCCCGGTACGATTGCACGTGGGCGTTGAGCGCCTGTCCGCTGGCAATCAGCAGGCGTCCGTCAGAGAGCAGGCACAGCAACTTGCGCTCTTCTTCGCTGGCCTCGAAACTGCCGGACAGGCTGAGTATCGTGGCCGACATCAGGTCGACCGAATTGAGAATGGCCGGCTCGGATGGCGGTACCAGACGCTCGTCGATCTTTTTGAGGCGGGTATTCATTTTCCGGGGGGCTTGATGGGTAAGCGTGGTATCGGTGCATACGCTGGTGGCGTGGCCGGCAATGCCACCGTGGTCGGTACCGCGCCCGACGCAGCAGAAATCACCGCTGCATTGCCCGGTAACAGGCGAATGTTGCGTCGCTTGTCAGCAGAGACGGTGACTTCGTTGGTTCGGACCGAGAGCACCCGCATGCCGTTGGGCAGAATGTCGCCGGCACGTACGTCAATGCTGCTGCCATTTTCAAATAGCAGCGTCGCAAATATGTCGGTGCCGATGCCTTCGATGGATTGCACCGTCGGGTCGCCCGGTGCGCCGGGGCGGGCATTCTGGTCCATGACGGTCTGGCGATTGTTCAGGTCGGCCTGCAGCTGCAGGATTTTTGTCTGGACGGCTAGCTGGCGTTCCTGCGCTTTCAGGACCAGCGTTTCGGCATCGATGCGCGTGAGCTGATCGGCGACGGTTTCACCGTTCGCGGCCAGGCAGGGTTGCAGAAAAAAAGGCAGGGCCAGGGCCAGACTGCCTGTCAGGTTATTTCGCATAGACCACTCCTTCAATAAGCCAGTTACCGGAATTCCAGCTGATTCGGTTGAGTCGTACGCCCGGCTGGGCAATCAGGGTGCTGGCCATCAGCGGCGTCAGCAAACCCAGATCGGCGCTCAGTGCATAGGTTTTCCATTCAATTTTTGGCACAAGGGCGTTGCCTGCCTGGCCCGTTACGGCCGCTGACGGTGGTGGCGGGTTTGCAGTGAGCCTCAGCACGACGCCCAGTGACTGGCTGTTTTCCAGTAATTTGCGCAGCACGATATCGGCCGCCAGCAAGACATCCTTGCCATTTGACTTCAGCGAAATGGCTGCGGTGCTGGTGGCCTCCGTACCGGTGATAGAGACGGCGGCGGCCGGTATTTTTTCAAGCAGATAGCGCACATTGGACCCATCGCTGGTCCAGCTGTAATCGACTTTGGCGGTCTGGCACTCGAATTTGTCGAGCCGCCATCCGCCAGCGGTCAACGGGTCGAGCCGATCCTGACAGGCGCGCGCAAAATCGAGCGCCAGCGGTTTGGCCAGCCACGGACGCTCATCCGACTGGCGGGCACTGGCGTTGCTGAGCCGGGCTCTTGCCGCCGCCATCGCCATTTCCTTTTCCTGCTCCATTTTTTTATGGTGCTGGACAAAATACAGACCAATGCTGGCGGCCACTACCAGGCTGCCTGCACCCGCTGCGATGGCAAGGCCCGGCGGGATGGTGGTTTTGACCGGCCGCAGGGCGGACCATTTGCGCGGATACAGCTGACCGTTTTTATGCTTGGGCAGCAAGGCGTCGAGCGTCTTTGCATTGAAATTATGGAAGCCGTACTGTTCCAGTTCGGGTTCGCCAATCACGACATTCCATCCGCCCAGCGCATAGTCTCCCTGCAGGCGGTCGAGCACCTCTTCGCGGGTGCCGGCGAAGTCGCCATTGGGCAGGAAGTTGGCATCGCGTACTGCGCAGTAGGCCCACAGGTTATCGGGCAGCTTGAATGCACACAGCCAGTTGTGGGCTGGTTGCTGATGGCCATCGTAATGGGCACCCTCAATGGCGATGGTCTTTGAAATGATCGCTGCCAGCGACTGCTGTCCGCGCTTCGCACCGTCGCCGGCGTTGGCATAGCCAGCCTGGGCCATCGCCTGGTCTTTACGCAGTACCACGAGATCCGCATCAATCTTGAAGGCCAACTGGCAGGCTTCTTTCCACAAGTCGCGCGGACGCGACAACGATTGCCAGAACAGGCCGCAAACGAATCGGGTCTTGCCGATCTGGAGTGTGTGAAGTGGCATGGTCAGGAGGCCCGCATGGCAATCGGCGTAATCATGATCACGATGACTTCCTTGTTGGTACTGGCTCCGACACTGCCGCCCAGTAACAGGTTGCCTGGCGAACCGACACCTTGCTGATTCAGGTTATCGTCTGTTTGCTCGAAGCCGCTGATGATCAGCGTTTCGTTGGACTTCATCGCGACCCGCTGCAGGAAATTGCGGGTATCGGTTTCCGGCGTTTCAATGGTTGCGTTACTGCTGCTGACTGTGCGCAGCGCACGCAGTGACGAGATGTCGGTCGAAAACTGTAGCAGGACGGTGCCATTGTTGAGCACGTTCGGCAGAATCGACATGTTGAAACCGGTGGTGATCGTACCTGGCGTCAGTGTGGTGGTGGTACCGACATTGGGTACCTGCGTAGTTTGCGACGATTGCAGGTAGGAGGTCTGCTTGGCTACCTGCACCGGCACAGGCTGGTTATTGAGCGTGACGACCGAGGCCGATGTTTCGCGTCGCACCCGGCCCTGCTCGGAGAGCGCTTCGATCATTATCGTCGTGCCGGCCAGTTTGCTGCTGGCCGTATCGAGGATCGCCGCCGAGAACGAGCTGGTATTGGAGGCCTTGGCAAGAGTATTGGACAGACCGTACTTGTTGGTCAGCGTCTTGTACACGGCATCCCACTTGATGCCGTAGTTGTCGCCGCGCGTGAGGGTGACTGCCAGCACGGTGACATTGACCATCACCTGGCGCGACAGCGTGCGGTTTTCCCTGTCAATGAACAGGGTAATGCGTTCCAGGTTGTCGGGTGTGTCAGAGACCGTGATCGACCCGGTGGCAGGGGAGGCGGACACTTTTCCCTGGGCAGACAGCATGACGCTGATCGATTTTTCGATGCTGGAGAATACCGACAGCGTGGACCTGACTGCCGTGTTTTGCGAGTTGGTGCCACTGACACTACTGCCGCTGCCACCGCCGCCGCCTGAACTGGCACCACTGGAGATGGAGGCACTGAGCGCGGAATCACCCGGCACCGCCGCGATCTGGAATGTACGGGTATCCGTATGGAAAAACTGGATGTTGCCGTTTGCATATTTCCATGACACGCCGAAACGGGCGGCTGCCGTATCGAGCAAGCCTTTGAGGGTGCCACCGGAAAAATCGATGCGTATCGAGGTTTTCTCCGGGGGCATCGGCATGCCCAATTGGGGAACCTTCGAGTTAGCCGATCCTTTTTCGGGCTGTCCCGCATTGGTGGCATCGGCGGTTATTTTGGTCGGCACACCGGAGCGCAGCGTAATCCTTTCGGCAAATTCCGCCAGCGAACCTACCGAACGTTCGAAGGTAGTCGGCTGGTTGAAGATCGGCGGTAGCGGTATCTGGCTGGTGCGCGCCAGACTGCGGCCGATCCAGATGCCCGGATCATGCTGGACGCTCGGGTCCGCCTGACTTGCCTTGCCGTCTATCGTGCCGACTCCACGTTTGAGCGCCGATGAGCGCTTATCGCTGGCATCGACCCGGTCGATGATGCCATTTTGCATGCTACTGCATGCCGGCAGCAGCATGGTGCCAATCAAGGCGACAAGCGAAACATGTTTCATTGTTGTACCCCTTTGGCAATGATGCGCAATACCCGGTTGCCTTCAAAAAATATCGCGGTAATGGGCGTTTCGGTCGATTGCAGGCTCGTTGCCATCGCTGCCACCGCGTCTTCGAATGTTCCGTTAATGCTGGCCGCAGCCTCAATCGAAAAGTCCTGTGGCAGTTCCCAGACCAGTTGCCAACCGGCAGTCAGGGACCAGCGGGCGAGTGCGTTTTGTAGCGTCTTGTCGGCAGGTGTTGTCGTCCATGTTGTCATTGGAGCGGTCGGGTCGAGAGTCTCGCTGGCGGCACCTTGAGTGCTGGTCATTGGCGGCATGCTGGAGAGGGGCAACGGGGAAATGGCAGTCTCTGCGATCGCGATGCTGAGAACATTTCCTGTCACTTGCCATGAAAAATGATGTTCCTTGGCTAATGCGTCGAGTACTTGCTGTGGTGGCAGGCGGACATCGCCGGTGACTAGGCCTTTGACGCCGGGTGCCATCTTGAGTTTCAGGTGCTGTGACTTGGCAAGTTGCGCCAGTAGTCTGCGCAGGTCGCGGTTTTTTGCCTGGTACTCGAATTGCGGGCTGTGCCAATGGATTTCAGTTTCTGCCAGTGCGCTGCCAGAGATGACGAATCCGTTTGCGGCGATGAGCGTGGCAACGAATGCCTTTGCGGTGAAGAGCGGTAGCCTAAATTGCATGACAGTTCCCGGAAAGATGGTCTCTTCGTACCCCCTTTTAGGGGATTGCGCGTCGATCAGCGTGTTAGAAGGATGAGTGATTCAGCAACCAAAAGTTGCTTTGAATCAGTACTTTTAGTCTATTCGTAGGGGTTGGAAAAAACAATCCTTTCGTGTAGACGTCTCTAAAATGCTTTGCAGGCAGTGCAAAAGGGAAACAGATTCTGAAAAGTGCGTTGAGCTCTGATATGAGTCTGTTGTTACTATTGGTTGGTTCCATTATTGACTCCATGTCTTAGGAAAAAATCGCCCCATGCATCCCTCTTCCAACTTCGATTTGTTGATTTATCTGCTACATCCGAATGCCTTGCTGGCCAGAGATACCGCACTGCAAATGGCGCAAATCGGTTATCCGTTGACGGTCTTTGCCACGCTGCCCGAACTGGTTAGCGCGATTCATCGACAGGTTCCCGCCGTCGTACTGGTTGATCTCGGTAAGGTTCCTGCCAGCAAACCGTTGCAGCAAGAGCTAGTGCGGTTGCGGCAGCTTGGTGGCTTCGCATTGATATTGCTGTCTTCACGCGGCAATTTTGAAGCGCGACTTAATGCCGTGCAGGCCGGGGCCGATGCATACTTCATCCGTCCGATTGACCTGCTGATGGTGGGCAAGGAAATCGAAGCCCTGGTACGGCGCCGCGAACAGTCGCTTTATCGGATCATGCTGGTCAGCGAGAACGAGTCATATGCCGCGATGCTGCGGCGAGCCGGCATGGATGTTGTCCGCACTCACAAACCGTCGGAGCTATTCAATCTGAGTGGCACTTATCAACCAGAGCTGATTCTGGTCGCTGCAACACTCCAGGATTGCAATGGTATTGATCTGATTCGGCTGATTCGCCAGAACGCCTGCTTCCTGGATATTCCGGTCATCTGCATTGGTGACCAGTCTGACGAGACGCTGCATTTGCCGGCGCTCATTGCTGGTGCTGATGATTTTCTTCCCGGTACGATCGATGCCACGCATTTTGGCGTGACGGTGGCGGGGCGGGCAGAGCGCTACCGTGCGTTGCGCCGGTTGATCATGCACGATAGCCTGACCGGGCTATACAACCACGCCGCGATCAAGGAGTATCTGGCACGCGAGATGATGCTCATCGAACGGCATGCTGTTCCGTTATCGATGGCCATGATCGACCTGGATTTTTTCAAAAAAGTGAATGA
>CANFED010000184.1 GCA_947445995.1 Oxalobacteraceae bacterium
CTGAAGATTCCGCTCAATGCAGCCTGAGTCACCAACAATTCTCAAGGAGTTACTCATGGATATTCGCCCGCTTGCCACCGGATTGTCGGTGTCGCCGCAGATTCTGCCTGCCGACCTTCCCGCAATCGCACAGGCAGGTTTTCGCGCCATCATCTGCAACCGCCCCGATGGCGAAGGAGCTGACCAGCCACTGTTTGCCGAGGTCGCGCGTGCAGCACAAGACGTCGGCGTCGAAGTGCATTACCTGCCGGCAGAATCCGGCAAAGTCACTGACGAACAAGGCGTGACTTTCGGCAAGCTTCTGGCCAGCTTGCCAAAACCGGTACTGGCTTATTGCCGCACCGGCATGCGCTCAACGACGATGTGGGCACTGTCGGCCTCCGGCCAGCAAACGCTGCCACAGATTCTTTTTGCCGCCCAGCACGCTGGTTTTGACATGAAGGGGGTGGTGCGCCGCATTGCCAATCACGGTCGTACGCCAGTTGAAGTGGCGGAAGCCGAACATGCGGTTGTCATCATCGGCGGCGGTGCGGCCGGCATCGCGACCGCGGCCAGCCTGCTGGCGCGCAGTCCCGGACTCGACATCGCCATCATCGATCCGGCCGACGTGCATTATTACCAGCCGGGCTGGACGCTGGTTGGTTGCGGGGTGTTCGATGCGGCCGAGACGGCGCACACGATGGCCTCGACGATTCCGCACGGCGTGCACTGGATCAAGTCGGCCGTGGCAGCGTTCGAACCGGAACGCAATGCCGTCATCCTCGATGGCTGCCGCGTCGTCAAATACCAGCAACTGGTGGTGTGTCCCGGTCTGAAACTGAACTGGCAAGCCATCGAAGGCTTGCCGGAAACGCTGGGTCGCAATGGCGTCACCTCGAACTACCTGTATCACCTCGCGCCGTACACCTGGGAACTGGTACAGCAATTGCGCAAGGGCAGGGCGATCTTCACCCAACCGCCGATGCCGATCAAATGCGCCGGTGCGCCGCAAAAGGCGATGTATCTGTCGGCCGACCACTGGAAGCGCAGTGGCGTACTGGACCAGATCAACATCGAATTCTGCAATGCCGGGGCGGTACTGTTCGGTGTGGCGGCGTACGTACCGGCGCTGATGGAATACATCACCGCTTATCGAATTGACCTGAATTTTGGCAACACCCTGATCAGCGTTGATGGTCCGGCCAACACCGCGACGTTCAGTTGCGCCAATGCCGACGGCAGCAAGCAACTGGTTACGCGGGAATTCGACATGCTGCACGTGGTACCGCCACAGGTCGCGCCGGATTTCATTCGCGTCAGTCCGTTGGCCGATGCCGCCGGCTGGATTGATATCGATCCGGCCACGTTGCGTCACAAGACTTACACCAACATCCACGCGCTCGGCGATGCGGGCAATAGCAGCAATGCCAAGACAGCCGCTGCTGCACGCAAGCAAGCACCGGTGGTGGCTCACAACGTCCTCGCCGCGATGGGGAAGTTAGCTGGCTCGGCCAGTTACGACGGTTATGGTTCGTGCCCGCTAACGGTCGAACGCGGCAAGATCGTGCTGGCTGAATTTACGTATGGCGGCAAGCTCGCACCCAGCTTTCCGTCGTGGCTGATCGACGGCACCAGACCGTCGCGATTGGCCTGGTTGTTAAAGGAGCGCATCCTGCCACCGCTGTACTGGAAAGGCATGCTCAAGGGGCGCGAGTGGATGGCCAAGCCTGAATTGGCGGATTTGTGACGGTCATTGTGCTGCTGGGTTTTACGGTCGGCATCATTCTGGCCCTGACCGGTGCAGGTGGCGGCATTCTGGCAGTACCACTGCTGGTGTTCGGTGCCGGGCTGGGCATGGCTGATGCCGGCCCGATCGGGTTGTTGGCGGTCGGACTGGCGGCGACGCTGGGTGCCATCCTCGGCTTACGCAACGGCACCGTGCGTTATAAGGCGGCCCTGCTGATTGCCGGTGCCGGCATCGTCTGCTCGCCGTTGGGCTTGTGGTTGGCGCAACGTACGCCAAACCGACCTTTGTCCATCGTGTTTGCTGCCGTATTGCTGTACGTCGCATTCCGGACTTTCAAAAAGACCATGCCTACCACGTCGGTCGACGCGCCCGATACCGGTCCGGTTCCGCCATGCAAGATGGATGACACACGCGGCAAGCTGAGTTGGACCGCCCCCTGTGCCTGGGCACTGGCGCTGTCGGGCATGCTGGCTGGATCGCTGTCGGGCTTGCTTGGCGTCGGCGGCGGCTTCGTGATGGTGCCGGCTTTGCAGCGCTATACCAATCTGAGCGCGCAATCGGTGGTGGCGACATCGCTGGCGGTGATCGCGCTGGTGTCGATGTCGGGGGTGATTGCCAGCGCCGTGACCGGGCATTTGCAGTGGGCGGTGGCGATGCCTTTTTCCGGTGGTGCCGTGCTTGGCATGCTGGCTGGCCGACAGGTTACTGCGCGTCTGGCAGGGCCACAATTGCAACGCGCTTTTGCCGTTGTCTCTGCGGTGGTCGCGGTGGCGCTGCTGGTGCGTGCGCTGGCTTGAGTCATGTCCTTAGTCACTCTTAAAAAGTGACAAATGCTCCTCGCTTATGATGTGCGCAACATAGTGTGCCGGCTAATAAAATAGCGATGCAAACGGGCACATGGAACCATTTTTGCCGATCGGCGTCACAGCACAGGCTAACAATTAACGCAGTAACAGGGTCAGGATAAACACACATGGATTTCACCGTAAGCGTCCTGCTGGGGACGTTTCTGCTATCGATCGCAGCGCTATTCATTTTCATCTGGTCGATGTCGAAAGGATTGTTCGGTGATGGCGTCGCTGCCGCCACGGAAATTTTTGGCAAAAACGAGCTCGGCACGGTTGAAGACCCCGCCGCTACCGCGCTGCAGAAGAGCGGCTTGCAACGCGCTATGGGTGCTGTCGACGAGCACATGTCCGACGAAGAAGAAGAAATTCGCGCCCGCGCCGATCATTCCACTTCGCTGGTGGTGGGCGTCTTTCTGACGCTGGCCGTGATGTGGCTGGTGCTGGCGTCGTTTGCCGGGTTGATCTCGTCGATCAAACTGCACTCTCCCGACTGGCTGGTGCAATACTCCTGGCTGACCTTCGGCCGGATCCGGCCTATCCATCTGAACCTGATTGCCTACGGCTGGTGCTCGCTGTCCGGTATCGGTGTTGCCATCTGGCTGATTCCGCGCTTGCTCAAGACTGAACTGGTTGGTGCCAAATACGCGCTGGTCGGCGGCGCACTGTGGACCTTCGGCGTGTTCGCCGGCATTGTGGCGATTGCAATGGGCTATTCGGACGGTCTCGAATGGCTCGAGTTTCCTTGGAAAATCGATATCCTGCTGGTCATCGGTGGTGCGCTGGTCGGTTGCCCGTTGTGGCTGACGCTGCTGCAGCGCAAAGTCGATCACCTGTATGTCTCGGTCTGGTATATCGGTGCAGGCCTGCTGTGGTTCCCCATCCTTTTCCTGGTGGCGAACTGGCCAGGACTGCATTTTGGCGTGCAACAGGCAACGATGAACTGGTGGTTCGGCCATAACGTGCTGGGCCTGTGGTTCACCCCGCTCGGACTGGCTGCCTCGTATTACTTCATTCCGAAAGTGCTGGGCAAACCGATTCACTCCTACAACCTGTCGCTGCTGGGCTTCTGGTCGCTGGCCTTTTTCTATAGTCAGGTTGGCGGTCATCACCTGATCGGTGGCCCGATTCCCTCCTGGCTGGTGACGATCTCGATCGTGCAAAGCCTGATGATGGCCATTCCGGTCTTCGCGGTGGCGGTCAATCAGCACAGGACAGTACTCGGTAATTTCCGCGCACTGGCGTATTCGCCGACGCTACGCTTCATTGTGCTGGGCGCGATGATGTACACCGCAGCATCGATCCAGGGTTCGATGGAAGCGCTGCGCTCGGTCAACACGATCACCCATTTCACGCATTACACGGTGGCCCATGCTCACCTTGGTCTGTATGGATTCTTCTCGATGGTGATGTTCGGTTCGATCTATTTCATCATGCCGCGCGTGATGAACTGGGAATGGCCATATCCGAAACTGATCTCGCTGCATTTCTGGCTGGTACTGATCGGCTTTGCGATCTACTTTATCTGGCTGTCCATTGGTGGCTGGCTGCAGGGACTGGCCATGCTCGACAAGGACACCACGTTCATGCAGTCGGTGGCAATTACCTTGCCGTACCTTGAAGCACGCTCGATTGGCGGCGCTCTGATGACTCTGGGCCACCTGGTCTTCGCGGTCCATTTCTTTGCGATGGGCTGGAAATTTGGTCCGAAACGACTCGGTGCGACTTTGCTGGGGAATCCGCTGTGGTTGCGCTTGACCTCACGCCTGACTGGCAAAGGAGTGGCAGCATGAGCGCCGGTAAAAGTTTCTGGGAAATGGACGAACTGCGCCTGATCGTTGGTGCCATGGTGATCCTCGGCGGTGCCACCGGTATTCTGGTGGTATTGCCGTACTTGCTGCTCGAAGACGTCCGTCCGCCAGCCGGATTGAAGCCTTACACCGATCAGCAGTTACTCGGTCGTCAGACCTACATTGCCAATGGCTGCGTGTATTGCCACTCGCAGCAGCCACGCGACATCAAGCAGGCACCGGATGCCACGCGCGGCTGGGGCAGGGCGTCGGTCGCCGGCGACTATGCGTACGACACACCGCACCTGCTCGGTACCATGCGTACCGGTCCCGACCTGCTCAATATCGGCGCGCGTCAGCCCAGCATGGACTGGCATCTCGGCCATCTGTATCAGCCGCGGGCCTATACGCCGGGTTCGATCATGCCGTCGTATCCGTTCCTGTTTGAAGTCCGCCAGGGCGTCGCCAAGCCGGGTGAAACCGCACTTAACCTGCCACCAAACCTGACCAAGGAAGGGCAGGTAGTGATCGCCAAACCGGAAGCGGTAGCGTTGGTACATTATCTGCAGGCACTGGATCGGACGTATCCAGCCTTGCCACCGTTGCCAGTACCACCTGCGAAAGAAACACCATGAGCAAGTCAAAACGCCCGGATGGAAGCCGGCAACGCGACCGCGAAAACGCCGACCCCGATGAAAGCGTGCGGCCATTGCCGTGGTTTCTGGTGATGTTGCTCGGTGCGATGGCGATGTGGGGCGGCTTCTACATTTACATCACGCCTTCCGGCGAAGATTCGTCTTACGGCGACCAGCGCACCATCGAAACCTTGCGGCCACCCGTGCCGGTTGCCGGTGGCGGCGGTGCTGCATTAGTCGATGGCAAGTTGATTTATGGCGGTAAATGCGCGGCCTGCCATCAGGCTACTGGCATGGGTGTGGCCGGTGTCTTCCCGCCGCTGGCGGCATCCGAATGGGTCACCGGCGATGAAAAAGTCTTGACCCACATCCTGCTGCATGGCATCGAAGGCGAAATCGAAGTCAAGGGCGTGGTTTATAAGGGCGCGATGCCGGCATGGCAAATGATGAGCGATGCCGAACTGGCTGGCGTGATGACCTATATTCGTGGCGAGTGGGGCAACAAGGCCGCACCGATCACGGCAGAAACGGTCAAGACCGAACGCGAAGCAACCAAGGCGCGCACGTCGCCTTACAACGGTGGTGCAGAACTCAAGCCGGCGTCCTGAGGCGCCGATCGCCGGCCTGTTGCAGACCTTTGCGGCCAGCCTGCTTGCCTTGCTGCTCGGACTGGCAGTAATTTTGCTGGCGACCGATGGCGGCCATGCATTTACCACCGAAGCATTGCGGCGCGGGCAGGTTGCCCGTACGCCGCAACAACTTCCCGACTTCAGTTTGCGGGACCGCGCCGACCAGCCTGCCATGTTGCGTCAGTTGCTGGCCAGCGATGGCCGGGTGCAGATCGTCGACTTCGTCTACACCCGCTGCCAGACCGTTTGCAGCGTGCTGGGTTCGGTTTATCAGCGCTTGCAGCAGCAAGTGCTTGAGCGCGGTCTGCAAGACAAGATCGGTTTGCTGACAATTAGTTTTGATCCGGTCAATGATGATGCCGCTGCGCTGCGGGACTATGCGGCACGTTTGCGCATGGACCCGGCTGCGTGGCAGATCGTCACGCTGGCTAGCGTCGGAGACCGCCGCCGACTGCTGGATGCGTTCGGCATCATGGTCGTGCCAGCACCGCTGGGCGAGTTCGAACACAACGCGGCGCTGCACATCATTGATCCGGCTGGACGGCTGGTGCGTATTGTTGATTACGAGGCAATCAACCAGGTCATCGATATCGCATTGGCGACGCCGCGATGAGGCGCGTGTTGCCGGCCCTCATCGCCACGGTGCTGGCGCTGGCGCTATCCGCACCGCCTTGGCGTTACCTGATCGAGCAAAGCATGGTCTGGCACATGGCGGTTCAGATGCCGCTCCTGGTACTGGCTGGCTGGTGGATGATGCGGGCACTGTCGCACGGACGTGCGATGGGTTGGTTGACGCCTTGGAATCGCTACGGCCTGACCGGATTCATCACGGCGCTGGTGATCCTCGCTTACTGGATGCTGCCGCTGGCGATTGACCGGGCGGTCGTTTTGCCGCAAGCCGATCTTCTGAAACTGCTTACGTTATTTTTTTCCGGCCTTTTGCTACAACATTCGTTCGCTTGTTCGCCGCTGGCGTTGCAACTGTTTTTTGTCGGCTATCTGGTGTCGATGATGACGTGGCTAGGCAGCTATTTCATTACGACCGACCTGCGCTTGTGCAATGCGTATTCGCTGGAGACGCAGGTGCAAACCGGGTGGGGCATCGCATTCATCGGCATTGGCTTGGGCGCATTGTGGGTCGGGCATGCGTTGAGCGGAGCACGCAATTCCGGTTAGTTTCTGACGACTCGCCGGACTGCGCAGGCAAACATTTATTTGTGCAAACCGGCTTCGTACCAAGGCTTGCTGGCATTGACCACCTTCACTACCAGCAGCATTACCGGTACTTCAATCAATACTCCAACCACGGTCGCCAGTGCCGCGCCGGACTCAAAGCCAAAGATACTGATTGCTGCAGCAACGGCCAGCTCGAAAAAATTGGATGCGCCTATCAGCGCCGACGGACACGCAACCGAATGCTTTTCACCGAGCTTGCGATTGAGCCAATACGCCAGCGACGACGTGAACAGAACCTGAATCAGGATAGGGACGGCCAGCAACAAAATGATCAGCGGCTGACGGATGATCGCGTCACCTTGAAAAGCAAACAGCAGAACCAGCGTCGCCAGCAGTGCGGCGATTGACAGCGGCTGCAGCTGATCCATGACTTTATCAAAGCTATGCTGGCCACGCGCCAGCAGCAACTTGCGTAGCACTTGCGCAATCACCACCGGCACCACGATGTACAGCACGACCGAGGTGACCAGCGTATCCCACGGCACCGTGATGCTTGAGACGCCCAGCAAAAACGCCACTAGCGGCGCAAACGCAAACACCATGATCAGGTCGTTCATCGCCACTTGCGACAGCGTGAAATAGGGATCGCCGCCAGTGAGCCGGCTCCAGACGAACACCATCGCCGTGCACGGAGCGGCGGCCAACAGGATCAGACCACCGATGTAGCTGTCGAGCTGATCGGCGGGCAACAGCGGTGCGAACAGCACGCGGATGAACACGTAACCCAGCAATGCCATCGAGAACGGCTTGACCAGCCAGTTGATGAACAAGGTCACGCCGATACCACGCATGTGCCCGCGGATCTGGCTCATTGCGCTGAAATCAATCTTCAGCAGCATCGGGATCACCATGACCCAGATCAGCAGGCCGACCGGCAAATTGACCTTGGCGATTTCCATCGCACCGACGGCCTTGAACAGACCCGGCAGGCACTGGCCCAGCGCGATGCCGACGACAATGCACAGCCCGACCCAGACACTCAGGAATCGCTCGAAAAAGCTCATCGGGACTTGCGCGGCGCGTTTGCCGGTAACTTCAC
>CANFED010000185.1 GCA_947445995.1 Oxalobacteraceae bacterium
CAGGAACGATTTTTTCCAGAACGGCGTATCGAGCCAGGAACCACACAGTTCGTGAATGTACATTCCAACGCGAAGCTGGCTAACGGGAATCTTTTTTAACATGCTCGACAGTCGGAACGTTGGAGTACAAGCGAGCAATGATAACAAATCCTTCCGTTCGAGAAAAAATTAACATTGCATTTTGGAACTAGATCTCCGACAAAAATTGCCGCAGCAAGCGGTTCACCAGCAGCGGCTGTTCATGGACGATCCAGTGCGACGCATCGGCGACGCGTTCGATCTGCAAATCCGCCACGAACTGGTCTAGGCCGTCAAGCAGCGTTTTCGGTAACGCGAAATCCGTCTCGCCCCAGATCACGCGGGTTGGCACCGTGACGCGAAAGGCGGTCGGATCGAGTGCCAGCCTCAATGGTCCCGGATGATCCTGCGTCGGCGGATGCAATGGCGAGGCGCGGTAATAGTTGACACCGCCGCGCAAGCCGCGCCGCCAGCAGGCGTGATACCGCTCCCGGACTTCGTCGGTGAACCAGAGTGCCGGCGGCTGACCCATGCCATTGAAAAAACCGTCGAGCAAAGCGAAGTCATTTTTCTCCAGCGCCGCTTCGGAACCCTCGGCACGCAGCCAGTTCATGTAATCGCTGGACGCCTTCTGATGTGCATCGGTTGCGAGCGCCCGCATGAACAGATACGGATGCGGCGAATTGATGATGATCAGCTTGCGCAGCAATTGCGGCAGCGCGATCGCCAGGTTCCATGCAATCGCTCCGCCCCAGTCATGTGCGACCAGAATGCATTGCTCGTAGCCGAGATGGCCGATCAGCAGGCGCAGGTCATCGACGATATGGCGCGCCTTGTACGACGACAGATCGGGTGGCATGTCCGACAGATTGAAGCCGCGCAAATCCGGTGCAACCGCAAAATGCGTGCTGCCAAACTCCTGCAATTGCGCTTCCCACTCGCCCCAGAATTCCGGGAAGCCATGCACGAACAGGAGCAGCGGCTGGCCCGGCTGGCCGGCGCTGGCGTAATGCAGGCGCGTGCCATTGTCGAGCGCGGCGAACTGGTTGTCGCGGATCGCAGCCGGCATGATTACGCTCCGGCTTTCAGCTTCGCCTGCAGCATGTCACGCACATGTTCGGCACCGGCATACGGGTCACCGGGATTGGTCTGGGTGATGATTTCTTCCATCCGTTTTTGCACATGGCCGAGTGCCTGCGGATGCGAATACACATAGAACTGATCGCTGCCGATCGCCTCGAACGTCATCTCGGCCACCGCCGCCGCCGTGACTTTGCCGGAACTGACTGCCTTGTCCGACATCGCCTGCGCTGCCAGCTGGCTGACCGTCGGACGCGCACTCATGGCGACATCGTCAGGGCGGTTGCGATGCGATTGCGAAATCCCGGTCGGGACAAAATACGGGCACAGCACCGACGCGCTGATCGGTGCATCGACCAGCCGCAAGTCCTGATACAGCGATTCGGTCAGCGACACCACCGCATGCTTGGAGACGTTATAGACCCCCATCGTCGGCGCATTGAGCAAGCCGGCCATCGAGGCGGTGTTGACGATGTGGCCTTCATAATCGGGATCGGTCTTGGCGCAGACCAGCATCAGCGGCGTGAAGATGCGCACACCGTGGATCACGCCCCACAGGTTCACGCCGAGTACCCATTCCCAATCGGCCTGGGTGTTTTCCCAGACCAGCCCGCCCGAGCCGACACCGGCATTGTTGAACAGCAGATGGACGGCACCGAAACGCGCCATCGTCGCATCGGCCAGTGCCTGGATCTGTTCGGCGTGACGCACGTCGCAGCGCACCGCCAGCACCTCGGCACCGAGTGCTTCGAGCTCGGCCTTGACGCGATCGAGCGCATCCTGCTGCACATCGGCGAGTACCAGCTTCATGCCCAGACGTGCACCGATCAGTGCAAATTCGCGGCCGAAACCGCTGGCACCGCCGGTGATGACGGCGACCCGGTTGGTAAATTTTTTCATGCTGTCTCCTTGTTTTTTTTAAGCGGATTTTTTGAGTTGATAACCGTTGCGCGGGAAGTGCACGGTGACCGTACCGGCCCGCTCATCCTGCCGGCGCACGGCCAGTTCGGTCGCACTGGCCAGCACCAACTCGCCCTCCACCGGATCGAGCGCGTAGTCGGTCGGCGTGACCGTCACCCGCTCGCCGAGTGCGATGTCGTGCAAGTCGGTGACGGCATTGCCCAGCACCAGCGGTGCGCTGTTGCGACAGATGTCGATTGCGTCAGTGCTGCTTATTTTTTCAGCAGTGCTGTGACCGATGGCTGCCATCCGTGTCAGCCAGGCCAGCAGCTTCGGTGCCCGCTCCAGAATCACCGACAGGCCCGGCACCCGGCTGACATACCAGACCGGGTGATAGACCGAAAAATCGGCCAGCGTCGGCAACGCCCCCATCAGATACGGATTGCCATCGGCCAGCATGTTCTCCAGACGATCGAGATACTCGGTCAGATTGGCCGTGGCTTCCGGCACCGCCATGCGCGGCGCGCTGCCACGCATCGCGGCACGGTCGGCCCCGAAGGCTTGCAAGTGTTCGGGCGGTAGCTTGCCGAATAGTGCCTGCAGGCCGGCCGGCTGAAAGGCATAGCCAATTGCGGTCCAGAACAGCGTGCTGTCCGCCCATTGCGCCACCGTGCGGACCAGCCCGGCCTGACCATGCGGGAACAGCGACGGCGTCGGCGTGTGCCGCTCCAGCACATCGGCGATCAGCGCGGTATCGCAATAGATATCCGCGCCGATCTGCAGCAGTGGCGTGCGACGATAGCCACCGGTCAGCGCCAGCACATCGGGTTTGGGCATGATCACCGGGATCAGCACCGATTTCCAGGCCAGCTGTTTGTGGCCCAGGATCAGGCGGATTTTTTCCGCGAACGGGGACGTCGGATAGTGGTGCAGGATCAGGTCGGACATGGCGCTCTCCAGAAGCAAAGGGGAAAAATCAGATCAGCTTGACTAGCTGCTTGCCGAAGTTCTTGCCTTTGAGCAGACCGATGAAGGCTTCCGGTGCGGCGGCCAATCCCTCGGCAATCGATTCGCGAAATTTCAGCTTGCCGGTGGCGACCAGCGTGCCGAGTTCCTTCAAACCTTCGGGCCACAGATCGATGTGCTCGGAGACGATGAAGCCGCGAATCGTCAGGCGCATCGTCAGGATGGTGCGCACGTTATTAAGCACCATCGGTTCTCCGTTGTAGCCGGCGATCAGGCCGCAAACCGCGATCCGGCCAAACGGGTTCATGCGCGCCAGCGCGGTATCGAAGACCACGCCACCGACGTTTTCGAAAATCGCATCGATGCCGTCCGGCGTCGCGGCGGCCAGGTCGGCGGCAAAGCTTGGCGACTTGTAATCGACGCAGGCATCGAAGCCGAGTTCCTTGACCACATACGCGCATTTTTCAGGACCACCGGCAATGCCGACGGCACGGCAGCCGCGCAATTTGGCAAGCTGGCCGACCACGCTACCGACCGCACCGCTGGCCGCCGAGACGACGATGGTTTCGCCCGACTTCGGTTGCATGATCTGGGTCAGGCCGAACCAGGCGGTCATGCCGGGCATGCCGACCGAACCGAGATACGCCGACAGCGGGATATGGGTAGTGTCGACCTTGCGCAGCATCTGGCCATCGGACACGGTCATCTCGGCCCAGCCGGAGCCGCCCACGACCTTGTCACCGACAGCGAATTTCGGGTTCTTGCTCTCGACGATTTCGCCGACGGTGCCGCCAATCATGACGGTGCCGAGGGCTTGCGGCTCGGCGTAGCTCTTGCTGTCTTCCATGCGACCGCGCATGTACGGATCGAGCGACAGATAGTGATTGCGGATCAGCACCTGGCCGTCGGTGATGACCGGCACGGCGACTTCTTCAAGGCGAAAATTATCGGCAGTCACGTTGCCGGCAGGACGGGATGCGAGGACGATCTGACGGGTAGTAGTCATGCGGTACTCCTTGTTCAGGGAATGGATGTGTGATCAAGCTTGCGGCCGGCGGCACGCTGCTTGAGGAATTTGAAAGTGCCCATTGCGCGGGCTACCAGCAGGTCGCCGTTGCGCACCTCACCTTCGCAAAAGACCAGCGTGGTGGCGCGATGGCTGGCCCGGCCGATGGCGATGATGCGGCTGCCCGGATGGCCGGCCGGTTGCAAAAAACTGGTGTGCATGTCGACCGTGACGGCACCGCTGGCCGCCGGGTCCAGCGAGCGACCGGCCAGCGCCATGACGACATCGAGCAAGGTCATCGTGACGCCGCCATGACCGACTTGCCAGCTATTCATGTGGCGCGTGCCGAGAGTCAGCGCGACGCGGGCTTCGCCGTCAATCGCACCGAGAAACTCGACCCCCATTTCGGTCAGAAACGGGATCTCGTTTGGAAACGGCCTGGCAACCGTCCAGTCCATCAGATCGCCGAGACGCCGCCATCAACCGCCAGGATCTGGCCGGTGATGTGCTTGCCGGCGTCGGAGGCAAACAGCACTGCCGCGCCCTTGAGGTCTTCGTCGTCACCAAGCCGGTTGAGCGGCGCGTGGCTGGCCATTTCTTCCTTGCCCAGCGTGGCCAGCAAACCCTTGGTCATTTTTGACGGGAAAAATCCCGGTGCCAGCGCATTGACGGTAATGCCGTGTGCGCCCCATTCGCCCGCCAGCGTGCGGGTGAAATTGACCACCGCACCCTTGGACGTGTTGTAGGCAATGGTCTGCATGCCAGGTGGATTGCCGGACAAACCGGCGATCGAGGCGACGTTGATGATGCGACCGTAGCGGCGCGGAATCATCGAGCGTTTGCCGACGGCTTGCGACAGCAAAAAGATGCTGCGGATATTGAGGTTCATGACCTTGTCCCAGGCCTCGACCGGATGGTCTTCGGCGGGTGCGCCCCAGGTCGCGCCGGCATTGTTGACGAGGATATCGATATGGCCGAGGCGGTTCAGTGTCTCGGTGACCAGCGCCTCGACGCCCGCTTCCTGCGACAGGTCAGCAGCGATGGCGGAGGCGTTGATGCCAAGGCTTTTCAGATGGGCGACGGCCTCATCGAGTTCGCTCTGCTTGCGTGACGCCACGACGATGGTCGCGCCCTGCTCGCCGAGGGCTTCGGCAATTTGCAGGCCGAGGCCGCGTGAACCGCCGGTGACCAGTGCGGTTTTGCCGTCGAGGTTGAACAGTTGCTGGGGTGTGCGCATGCGGTCTCCGTATCGTTATGGTTATGATTAAAAAATCTGGGGTCAGAGGGAGGAAGTCACCGGGACTTCCACCAGTACGTCCATGCAATGCCGCGTTTCGCGCACCGCACCGATGAACGGTTTGGTGGCGACATGCAGCGGATGGTGCTGGTAATCATCGAGCGAGTGGGCACTGTCGAATTCGGAATACAGCAGGATGTCGCAAGTGCATTCGAGACCCGGCTGGGCCAGCGAGACCTCGAACTTGAGGATGCCGGGCACCAGCTCCTTGCAGCTTTCGAGCAGCGCCTGCATTTTCAGCAGGTTGGTGGCCTTGTCGGCACCTTCGGCTTCGTCCTTCAGAGTCCACATGACGATGTGCTTGATCATTTTTTTCTTTCCTAGAACCACGCATCCTGCATGTCGAGCGTGGTCGTGTCGAGGCTGGCCAGCAGATCGAGTTGCGCAGTAATCTTCGGCAGCTCCCATTGGTAAAAGTACAGGCAGGCCTGTAGTTTACCCCTGTAGAAATCGGCGTCGTGCGACGGCTCTTTTCCGACGGCCAGCAAGGCCTGTTCCAGCCAGATCCACGCGACCACGGCATGGCCGAAAGCTTCGAGATACAGCGAGGCGTTGGCTAGTGTGCGGTTCAGGTCGCCGGCGGCATGCAGGGTCGCGGTGACAGTGACAATGCGCTGCCATGCGGCTTGAAGCGCGCCCGCATGCGCGGCCAGCGAAGGCACGGCATTTGCACGCTCGACGGTCTGTTTGACTTCGGCACACAAGGCTTGCAAGGCCGCGCCGTCCTGCATCGCCACTTTGCGCCCGAGCAGGTCGAGTCCCTGAATGCCGTGCGTGCCTTCATGAATCGGGTTGAGCCGGTTGTCGCGATAAAACTGTTCGACGTTGTACTCACGGGTATAGCCGTAACCGCCATGAACCTGAATGGCCAGGTTGTTCGCTTCGAGGCACCATTGCGATGGCCAGGACTTGGCGATCGGCGTCAGGATATCGAGCAGCAGCGTCGCACGGCGGCGTTCATCCGGCGCGGCAGTGCGCTCGTCGTCGACCAGTTTCGAGCAATACAGCGCCAGCGCCAGTCCGCCTTCGACATACGATTTTTGCGCCAGCAGCATGCGTCGCACATCGGTGTGTTCGATGATGGGCAACTGTGGCATGGCCGGATCCTTGGCTTGCGGCGCACGGCCTTGCGGACGATTGCGGGCGTAATCAAGTGCGTGCAGATAGCCGGTATAGCCCAGCATCACCGCGCCGAGGCCAACGCCGATACGTGCCTCGTTCATCATGTGGAACATGTTGGCCAGGCCCTTGTGGACCGTGCCGACCAGATAGCCGATCGCACCCGCCTTGCCCTGCGGCGTGAACTTGCCCTCGCCAAAATTGAGCAGGCAATTGGTGGTGCCGCGATACCCCATCTTGTGATTCAGACCGGCCAGCACGACATCGTTGCGCTCGCCCAGAGTGCCATCGGCATTGACCAGCATCTTGGGCACGATGAACAGTGAAATCCCCTTCACGCCGGGAATCAGTTTGCCATCCGGGCCGGGTACTTTGGCCAGCACGAGGTGGACGATGTTCTCGGCGAGTTCGTGTTCGCCGGCCGAGATCCACATCTTGTTGCCGGTCAGGCGATAGCTGCCATCGGCTTGCGGCTCGGCGCGGGTGACGATGTCCGACAGACTGGAACCGGCCTGCGGTTCGGACAGGCACATCGTGCCGAAGAACCGGCCGGTCAGCATCGGCTTGACAAAGGTCTCGATCTGCTCGGGCGTGCCGCATTTCATCAGCGTGTTGGCGTTGCCGATGGTGAGGAACGGATACGACGAGGTGCCGACATTGGCCCCCTTGAAATACGCGAAGCCGGCTTTCTCGACCACGCACGGCAGCTGCATGCCGCCATTGTCGAAGTCCTGGCCGGCCGCCATCAGGCCGGCGGCGCTGAAGGCATCGAGCGCGACCTTGACATCGGCAATCATGTGGACCGCCGTGCCATCAAAATGCGGTTCGTTCTGGTCGCTCTTTTTATTGTGGGGTGCGAACAGATCGACAGCGATGCGTTCGCAGGTGTCGATGGCGGCGTTGAAGGTATCGGCCGAATGATCGGCGAAGCGTTCACGTTCGGTCAGTGTCTCGACATGCAGCCATTCATAAAGCAGAAAATCGAGATCGCGACGGGACAAAATCTTGGATTGCATTGGTCACTCCAGAGACTCGTTGATTGTACAAATTTGCGGGGTGGGAACAGTCGTCGTAGGGTGGGCACGGGGTGTTGTGCCCACGCGTGCGCACCGAAAAAGTCGGCAAATTCCATCGTTGGTGGTGTGCTCGCGTGGGCACGATGAATCCGTGCCCACCCTACGGGGTTGGCACGTCCTCAAATCACTTCAAATAATCCCGCCGCACCCTGTCCGCCACCAATGCACATCGTCACGACGACATATTTGACGCCACGGCGTTTGCCTTCAATCAGCGCATGGCCGGTCAGGCGTGCGCCCGACACGCCGTACGGATGGCCAACCGCGATCGCGCCGCCGTTGACATTGAGACGATCAAGCGGAATGCCAAGCGTGTCGGCGCAATAC
>CANFED010000186.1 GCA_947445995.1 Oxalobacteraceae bacterium
AGCCACCTCAACAACAAAACAATCCGCCGAACGCGGCCTGCTGCGCTTCATTACCGCCGGCTCGGTCGACGATGGCAAGAGCACGCTGATCGGCCGCCTGCTGTTTGACAGCAAGGGCATCTTCGCCGATCAGCTCGATGCGATGTCACGTGCCAAGCACAAGCGCACCGTCGGTGACACCATCGACCTGTCGCTGCTGACCGATGGCCTCGAAGCCGAACGCGAACAGGGCATCACGATCGATGTCGCCTACCGTTATTTTGCGACACCGAAGCGCAAGTTCATCATCGCCGACACGCCGGGTCACGAGCAGTACACCCGCAATATGGTCACCGGTGCCTCGACGGCCGACGCGGTCATCATCCTGATCGATGTCTCGAAAGTGAAGCTGGGCGACGACGGCAGCGTGGAACTGCTGATCCAGACCAAGCGCCATTCGACCATCGCGCACCTGCTGCGCATCGAACACATCGTCGTTGCCGTCAACAAGATGGATCTGGTCAATTACGACCAGACCGTCTACGACCGCATCGTCGCCGCCTACATGGAGTTCGCGGCCACGCTGGGCCTGAAAGACATCAAGCCGATTCCGTTGTCGGCACTGGCCGGCGACAATGTCGTCACCGCCAGCGACAAGCTGTCTTGGTACAAGGGTCCGACGCTGATCGACCTGCTCGAATCGCTGAGCGTCTACGACGAATCGCACGACGAGCCACTGCGCTTTCCGGTGCAACTGGTGGCGCGTCATGCCGGCCATGAAGCCAATGACTTCCGTGGCTACATGGGGCGCATCGAAGCCGGCACAGTCAGCGTCGGCGACAAGCTGACCGTGCAACCGGGTGGCCAGAGCGCGACCGTCAAGGACATCGTTACGCTCGATGGTTCGCTGACGACAGCGGTGGTCGGTCAATCGATCACGCTGCTGCTCAACGAGCATGTCGACATCTCGCGCGGCGACATGATCGTCTCGGCGGACCGTCCGGCCACGCTGCTCAAGAACGTCATTGCCGATGTCTGCTGGCTGTCCGAAGAGCCGCTCGACATGCGTCGCAAGTACTGGCTCAAACACACCACCCGCCAGGTCGCGGCCAAGGTCACTGGCGTGGATACGCTGCTCGATATCAACACCCAGGAAAAGCGTCCTGCCACCGGCTTGAAACTCAACGACATTGCCAGCATCCACCTGACCGTACAGCAACCGCTGGCGGCCGATGCCTATGACACGATCCGCGCCACAGGTGCCTTCATCCTGATCGATGAAGTCACGCACCAGACGGTTGCGGCTGGCATGATCCGTCTGGCCTGAAGGCGTGACGACCTACGGCAAGGTCTGGCTGGTCGGTGCCGGCCCCGGCGCCGCTGATCTGATCACGGTGCGCGGTGCGCGCTTGCTGGCCGAGGCCGAGGTCGTGCTGTACGACGCCCTCGTCACCGAAGACATGCTGGCGCTGTGTCCGCAAGCGGTGCTGATCCCGGTCGGCAAGCGCTGCGGCCTGCGCTCGATGGCCCAACCGATAATCAACCAGCAAATCATCGACGCTGCTGCCAGATACCGTCGCGTCGTACGCCTCAAAGGTGGCGACCCGATGCTGTTCGGTCGGGCCGACGAAGAGTTGCGTGCAATTGAATCGCACGGCATCGACTGTGCAGTCGTGCCCGGTATCACTGCGGCACTGGCAGCGGCGGCATCGAGCAAGCAGCCGCTAACGCGACGCGGCATTGCCCGCAGCGTCGCGTTTTTCACCTCCAGCACCGCGCCAGACATGCCCGATCAGACCACCTTGCCGGCGTGCGACACGCTGGTCCAGTACATGGGCGGGCGCGAAGCCGTGAAGACGGCGCGTAACCTGCTGACGCTCGGGCACGCACCGGACACCCCGGTGATCGTGGTTGAAAACTGCAGTCGTGCCGACGAGCACATTTACCGGTTGCCGCTGAGCCAGCTTGAAGACGGTCTGGCCAACTGCAGCGGACCGGTACTGATGATGATTGGTGCGGCGATGGCGGCGCGGGATATTTAGAATCGTAGCGTAGCCAGATCTGGCGACTCATAGGGTGGGCACGGCGGTATCGTGCCCACGCGAATGCACCACCAAACCGCAGGCATTGGCCGACATCACCGGTTCGCACGCGTGGGCACCACAAACCGTGCCCACCCTACGGGTCGTCGCTCAAATCGCCTACAATCCGAGCGACGCTCCGATCAATTTTTCGACCCGACTCTCATGCCAAACATCGTCCCTTCCGGCTGGCGCGAGCTGGCCACCACCGGCGCTGCTGCCCGCGAAATCGCGACGCTGAACCGCTTTGCCGACCACCTCGACAGCGCCTACCTGATCTTCCACGGCGTGCACTGGACTAATATCGAAGACCAGTATTCGGTCTACGGCGAAATCGATTTCATTCTGGTCGCACCGAACGGTCGCGTGCTGGTCATCGAACAGAAAGCCGGCTTCCTGACCGAAACCGATGAAGGCCTGATCAAGCGCTATCCGGGTCGCTCCGAAAAAGTTCATCTGGCGCTGATCCGCACCATCGGCACCTTGCGCAGCCGCTTTGCGCAAACTGGTGGCACGCTCGATATCGACTATCTGCTGTACTGTCCCGACTATCGCGTGCTGCAACCGTCACTGGCCGGGCTCGACCCGGCCCGCATCGTCGATGCCGACAAGGCCGACCAGCTCATCGCAGTGATCCGGCAACTGCTGCCGCTGACCGACACAACGCCGCAACGCGCCGCCGTCAGCCGTTTTTTCAATGACACCTTGCGCCTGATCCCCGACGCCAGTGCGATGGTGGGCCGTGCCGATGCCCTGGTCACGCGCCTGTCTGACGGACTGGCGACCTGGGCCCGGCAAATCGAATTCACGCCATTTCGCCTGCGCGTGATCGGCACCGCCGGCAGCGGCAAAACGCAACTGGCGATGGCTGAATTCCGTGCGGCGCTGGAGGCGGGACTGCAACCGCTGTATGTCTGCTATAACCGGCCACTGGCCGACCACATGCGCGACCTGCTCGGCCCGCATGGCCGGGTCGCCAACTTCCACATGCTGTGTGATGCCTATGGCCGCGAACAGGGTTCCGCGCCCGACTACAGCAATCCGGCCACCTGGCAAAGCATGGAAACCGTGTTCGACAACGGCCCGGTGCCAGCGCACTGGCAGCACGACGTGGTAATCATCGACGAGGGACAGGATTTTTCAGAGAGCTGGCGCGATGCCGTGTTGCGACTGGTTCGTGTACCGGGACGCGTGCTGTGGCTGGAAGACCCGATGCAAAACCTGTATGGCCGCGCACCGGTCGCGCTACCCGATTGGGTCACGCTGCGCGTCAACACCAATTACCGCAATCCGCGCGAGATCGTCGAACTGTTGGCGGCGATCACCGGCGGCGCGGCCCCGACCATTGCCGCCAGTCCGTTTGTCAGCGCCGGACTGACGCTAATGCGCTATGCCAGCGGCGACAACGACGGCTTGCACGAGGCGACCAAGGAAGCCATCACGCATTGTCTGTCGGCCGGTTTTTCACGCAACGATATCGTGCTGCTGTCATTCAAGGGACGCGAGAAGTCGACCTTGCTGAAACTCGACCAGCTCGGCCAGCATGCGCTGCATTCGTTCACCGGCGGCTATGACCTGCTCGGCAATCCGATGTTTCGCAAGGGCGGCCTGCTGGCCGAGTCGGTGTATCGCTTCAAGGGCCAGTCAGCGCCGGCGGTGATTTTTACCGAACTCGATTTCACTGAGCTCGACGAACGCACCGTTCGCAAGCTGTTCGTCGGAATGACACGCGCCAGCCTGAAGCTGGTGCTGGTGTGCAGCGACCAGGCGGCGACGATGCTGGAGGAATTTTTGCCGGCGTCGTAGCAGCCACGCGCATTAATTCCGGTGGCCGTTGTCCGGGCGACGGTCATTGCGGTTTCTTACGCCGTCACCATCGCGGTCACGGTCATGGCGATTTTTTCGGCCATCGTGGTCGCGGTCTCGTCCGCCGTAACCACGTCCGTGATGTTCGGCACGCGGGCCGCCACCCTGATGCCAGCCACCGCGGTTCAGACGCCAGCGCTCGCCATCACGCTGCCACTGCGGCTGCGCGTACAGGTAGCCGGGTCGCGAACGTTCCCAGTGACCGCCGGCCCAGATATGGTTGCGGCCATTCCAGTTCCAGTAGCCCGGTGCCCAATCGTAGCCGCGACGTGGTCCCGGCCGGACTTCATAACGCAATGGCGGCGGCGCGTTGCCGATGATGATGTTGACACCGACCTGTGCCGAGGCAGTAACTGGCAACAACGCGGCGGTACTCAAGATCAATGCTGCAGCAGCAAAAAGAATGCGCTTCATGGTGGTCTCCTTGGACACGAATGCCTTCACTATATAGCGTCAAATTAAATTGGGTACAATTGAGTCAACTGCTTACACATCAGACGAACCGGCGCGACGGCAGGTAAAATGCGCCATCCCCTTTTACCGGCCTCGTCCATGCTTTCCACCTTGCCTGATTTGTCCACCGAGCTGCTGCCCGATAGCGCCATCGATGCCGCCACCACCCATCTGCGTGATGTACTGAACCTGGCCATCGAATACACGCCGCAGCACGCTGCCGTGGTGGTCTCCGATGCCGGCTGTGCGCTGGCCAAAGGATTGACAACGGCCTACCGGCGCTGTCTGCCCGGCGCGACCTTCATCGATTTCGATGCGGTCGCGCCCGAACAGATCCAGGCCTTGTTCGCCACGCTGTCGGCCGGCGATCTGGTGGTGCTGGTGCAGTCGACCAACTTCCGGCTCGATGCCTATCGCATCCGCGTCGAGCTGTTCAAGCGCGGCCTAAAAGTGATCGAGCATCCGCATCTGGCACGCATGCCGGGACAGCAGTCGCTGCACTATATCGCCGCCCTCGCCTATGACCAGGCCTATTACAGGGGCACCGGCATGGCATTGAAGGAACGCATCGACCGCGCCGGATCTGCCGTGCTCGACAGCGGCGGCGAACTGCTGGTGTTCGGCGGGCCGCTGGAATCGGCCAAGATCAACATCGGCGACTACCGCAACATGACCAATGTCGGCGGCCAGTTTCCGATCGGTGAAGTGTTCACCGAAGCGCGCGACCTAGAATCGGTCAATGGCCGGGTCCGCATTTTCGTGTTCGGCGATACCGCGTTCTCGGTCAACCAGCCGGCGCAGCCGATCACGCTGGTCATCAGCAAGGGCCGCGTGATCGAGGCGATCGACAGCACGCCGGAATTTGATCAGGTACTGGCCAATATCCGCGCCGACGAAGGCGAAGTCTGGCTGCGCGAACTCGGCTTCGGCATGAACCGCGCTTTCAGCAAAGATTGCACGGTCAGCGACATCGGCACCTTCGAGCGCATGTGCGGCATCCATCTGTCGCTGGGTGCCAAGCATGGCATTTATCCGAAAGCAGGATTCAAGCGCGGCGTGGTGCGCCATCACGTCGACGTCTTTGCGGTCACGCAGTCGGTCCGGCTGGACGGCGAAGAAGTGTACCGGGACGGCGCGTGGGTGGTGACCGCTCCGCATTAATCATGAAAATTGATAGATGGTCATCGCTTATTGTGGAAAATATCTTTAAAATTTGAATATTTTGCTTCAAATAATTTATTTGACGCAAATGACATTACCTCCTGCCGCCGACAACGAATGAAACTCCATCAACTCATCCTGACCAACCACATCAACCTGGCCCATCAGCTCGCACCAGTGGTCGCATTGCAACCTGATCTGGTGCTTGTCTTCGGTGACGTGGCTTTTTTCGAGACACCGGAACTGACGTCGCAATTGCAGCACCTGTTGCCATCGGCGGCGCTGGCGGGCTGCTCCACTGCCGGAGAAATCGCCCAGGACCGTGTCTATGACGGGACGTGTGTCATTACCGCTTTGCGCTTTGACGGCACCGGCGTCACTACCTGCAGCACGATCATCGATGGCATGAGCGATTCGTTCGGGGCCGGCCAGCGTCTGGCCACCGCATTACCGCCAGATAACCTGACAGCCGTGCTGTTGTTCGGCACCGGTGTAGCAATCAATGGCAGCGCGCTGGTCAACGGCTTGCAGTCCGGCTTGCCGTCCGGCGTGACGATTTCGGGCGGACTGGCCGCCGACGGTGGCCGGTTTCTCCAGACCTGGACACTCGGGCCGGACGGTGCCGCCGATAACCGGATTGTTGCGGTCGGTCTGTATGGCAGCGCCATCCGGTTGGGCTACGGCAACTTTGCCGGCTGGGAGCCGTTCGGACCGGCCCGCAAGGTCACCCGCTGCATCGACAACGTGCTGTTCGAACTCGATGGCGTACGCGCCCTCGATATCTACAAATCCTACCTCGGCGACTACGCAACAGGGCTGCCCGCATCAGGACTGCTGTTCCCGTTCGAGATGCTGGGTCCGAACCGCGAAAAAAGTAATCTCTTCCGAACCATTCTCGGCATCGACGAGATTGAGGGGTCACTGACACTGGCGGGTGACATTGACCCGCAGGGTTACCTGAAGCTGATGCATTCGTCGACCGAAGCCCTGATTCGCGGCGCTGAAACAGCAGCACAGGAGGCCCTGAAAGCGAACCCGAAAACGGACCTGGACGACCACGCGTCAGCCACGCACCTGGCCATTCTGGTCAGCTGCGTCGGTCGCAAACTGGTCATGGGCGACCGCACCGACGAAGAAGTCGAGGCCGTCGCCGGGATTCTGGGTCAACGTACGACGATCTGCGGTTTTTATTCCAATGGCGAGATTACCGGTTCGGGCCGGGGGGGTGATTGCCAGCTACAGAACCAGACCATGACCATTACCTGGCTGTCCGAACTCAGCGCATGAACCGGACCTTGTCGCGCCAGTTGCGCCGCCTGCTAGGCATCGACACCGATCTCGCCCTGGAGCAGCTGGTTTCACTTGCTGCCACCCATGCCACCCGGCCCGATCTGCCGCCGCCACTACAAATGCTGCTGGCCAATCTGGGGGCGTTGATGGCGCGCGTCGATGCAAGCTACCAACAAAACGAACGTGATCTGGTGCTGCGTTCACGCAGTCTGGAACTGAGTTCGACCGAGCTGTGTACGGCCAATGATCGCATGCGCGACGATCTGGCCGGCCGCAACCGGGTGCTGGACTCGCTGCGCGAAGCCGCGACCGGCTTGCTTGTGAGCAGCCAGTCCGGCCTGTCGCTGCCGGCCGAGCATGACCTCGAAGGACTGTCCGCGCTGTTACCCCATCTGGTCAGGGAGCAGGAGGCCAACCGCATTGCCTTGATCAACCAGCGCTTTGCGCTGGACCAGCACGCTATTGTCGACATGACCGACATCGCCGGCAATATCCTCTACGTCAACGACAAATTCTGCGCTATCAGCGGCTTTAGCCGCGACGAACTGATCGGACACAGTCATCGCCTGATCAATTCAAACCAGCAAAACGCAGATTTTTTCAGCGTGATGTGGCAAACCATCAAAGCCGGCCATGTCTGGCACGGCGAAATCTGCAACACCACCAAGCAAGGCGAAAAGTACTGGGTCGATGCGACCGTCGTGCCATTTCTTGACACGGAGGGCGTGCCCTGCCAGTTCATCGCGATCAGCACCGACATCACCGAACGCAAGCACATGGCGGAAAGAATCACGACCAGCGAACGCAAGTACCGCCATGTCGTCAATGGTCTCAACGAGGTGGTGTTCCGCGCCGACCTGTCCGGCCACTGGACTTTTCTTAATCCGGCCTGGCACACCATTACCGGTCAGCGTGTCCTTGCCGCGCTTGGAGAGTCGCTG